>NZ_JBEOWS010000132.1:0-23309 GCF_040296125.1 Streptomyces sp. NPDC002265
CGGTCCGGTCAGCACCATCACCAGGGCGCTGACGACGAGCAGTCCGAGCAGCAGCAGCGCGGTGAGCACGGTGCGGTGGGCCTTGCGCCAGGGGGCGCGCCGGGCGGCGGGACGGGGCTCAGGTTCCCCGCGGGTAGCGCGCCAGCCATCCCGGGGACGCCGCCGTCGGACCGTGCAGCGCGGCCCCCTGGGTCATCTCCATCGCGAAGTCGTCGGCGAGTTCCAGGATCGTGGGACGGCCCTCCAGCTCGGCCAGCCAGGCCGGGGGCAGGGCCGTCTCTCCGTACAGCGCGCCCAGGAGCCCGCCCGCCATGGCACCCGTGGGAGCGGACGGGCCCCCGTGGTTCACGGCGAGACGCAGTCCGTGCCGCACGTCCTCGCCGACCAGCGCGCAGTAGACGGCGGCGGCCAGCAGGCCCTCCGCCGTGCCGGACGCGGACATCTCCGCCACCCGCTCCGGCGTCGGCGACCCCGGCCGCGCCGCGGCCAGCGCGTACTGCAACGCGTCGGAGACCGCCTGGTGCCCCGGGCGTGAGGCGAGCAGCGCGAGCGCGTACTGCACGGCTCCTTCGAGGCTCTCGCCCCGGGCGAGTCCGTGCACGATCACCGCGTACGCGCCGGCCGCGAGACAGGCGTTGGGGTGCCCGTGGGTCTGCGCCGCGCACTCCACGGCGAGCTGCACGACCAGCAGCGGCTCCCAGCCCACCAGCAGTCCGAAGGGCGCCGAGCGGGCGGCCGCCTGCGGACCGGACTCGCCGGGGTTCTTCGGCGCCTCCAGCGTGCCCATGTTCTCGTCGGCGAGGCCGAGCAGCAGGGCCCCGGTGGGGTCCCGGCGCGCGTACAGCCACTCCTCGCGGGCGAGCCATCCGTCGTCCTTGCGGCGCTCGTCGGGCCCCCAGTCGCGCTGGGTGGCGGCCCAGCGCAGATAGGCCCGGTGCAGATCGGTCGGCGGGTGCCAGGCGCCCGTGTCGCGCCGTACCTGCGCCCGTATCAGGCCGTCCACCGTGAACAGGGTCAGCTGGGTGAGATGGGTGACGGCACCGCGCCGCCCGTACGCGGGCACCGGGTCGACGACGCCGTCCGCCCCGTGGGCCTCGCGGATCGCGTCGATCCCGAGCCCGTCGACGGGGGCGCCCAGCGCGTCCCCGAGCGCCACGCCGAGCAGCGTGCCGCGCACCCGCCCGCGGAAGTCCTGCTGCTCGGCGCGGCCCCAGACAGCGCCGGTCGTCGCACCCACCAAGACCTCCCGTGGCACCGTCCGTCGTACGACAGGGCAGCACTGTAATGGACCCGGAACGCGCGCTTCAGGCAGTGGATCGGTATGCGTCGAGTAACCCGAGTGGTCGCTTGTGGTCAGTTTTCGGCCAGAAACAGCGAACCGGAGAGCGGGCGGTCAGCCGACGACGGTCACCTTGGTGCCGGTCGACCCGAAGGCCCACAGCGCCGTGCCGTCCGCCTTGGGCATCCGGATGCCGCCGGTGCGGCTGCCCGCGGCGGGCGGCGGCGAGGCGCCGTTCACCGCGTTGGAGAAGGCGATGTTCACACCGGAGGTGGCGGCGAAGTACACGATGTGCTCGATGGCGACACCGTCGGAGCCGGTGGTGGCGTCCTTGCGGAGCGAGACCGTGTAGCTGCCCGCGGCCGGGCTCACCGTGCCGGGCCAGACCGTGAAGGTGCGGCTCGTGGCGTCGCTCGCGTCGACCAGCCAGACGCGGTGCTGCCCGAGGGAGTACACGATCCGGCGCCCGACGCCCGAGCCGTCGGGCACCGCGGCGGCGGTCTTCTTCGGGGTGGGCGCGGGGCGGGGACTGGCCGACGCCGAGGCCGACGCCGTGGGGGCCGGCCGGCCGGTGGCCGAGGCCACGGGTCGCGTGCCCTGGTCCGCCTGCACGGCCAGGGTGGTGACCACGGCGATGGCCCCGACCGTCAGGCCGGTGACCCAGGCCCACGAGGGAAGCCGTCTGGCAGGCACGGACACGCGTCTCCTCCGCTCCAGGCCCCATCGAACATGGGGTCGGATCATCGTACTGCGAGCCCTCGACCACCCGGCCCCGCGGTCCGGCCGCCCGGCCGGCCGCCCTCGGCCCGCCCGGCGCCCGCCCCGCGGTCGTCCCCGCGCCGGCTCAGTCCAGTACCGGCAGCAGCTCCGGCAGATGTCCGTCCGACGCCTGCGCCGCCCGCTGCCGCTCCTCCGGCACCTCGCCGTACAGGGTGGTGCGCGGCTTCGCCGGGCGGCCGGCCGCCTCCGCCACCGCGACCAGGTCCTTGACCGACTTGTAGGAGCCGTAGGACGAGCCCGCCATGCGCGAGATCGTCTCCTCCATCAGCGTGCCGCCCAGGTCGTTCGCCCCGGAGCGGAGCATCTCCGCCGCCCCCTCCGCGCCCAGCTTCACCCAGCTGGTCTGGATGTTCGGGATGTACGGGTGCAGCAGCAGCCGCGCCATCGCCGTCACCGCGCGGTTGTCCCGCGTCGAGGGGCCCGGCCGCGCGATGCCCGCCAGGTAGACCGGCGCGTTGGTGTGGATGAACGGCAGCGTCACGAACTCCGTGAAACCGCCCGTCCGCTGCTGGATCCCGGCCAGCGTGCGCAGATGGCCCAGCCAGTGGCGGGGCTGGTCCACATGCCCGTACATCATCGTCGAGGACGAGCGGATGCCCAGCTCGTGCGCCGTGGTCACCACCTCGATCCAGGTCGCGGCCGGCAGCTTGCCCTTGGTCAGGACCCAGCGGACCTCGTCGTCGAGGATCTCCGCCGCCGTGCCGGGGATCGAGTCGAGCCCCGCCTCCTTCGCCGCCGTCAGCCACTCGCGGATCGACAGCCCGGTACGGGTCGCGCCGTTGACGACCTCCATGGGCGAGAAGGCGTGCACATGCATGCCGGGGACGCGTTCCTTGACCGCCCTCGCGATGTCGAAGTACGCCGTGCCGGGCAGGTCCGGGTGGATGCCGCCCTGCATGCAGACCTCCACCGCGCCCACCTCCCACGCCTGCTGGGCACGGTCGGCGACCTGGTCCAGGGAGAGCGTGTAGGCGTCCGCGTCGGTGCGGCGCTGGGCGAAGGCGCAGAAGCGGCAGCCGGTGTAGCAGACGTTGGTGAAGTTGATGTTGCGGGTGACGATGTACGTCACCTCGTCGCCGACCACGGATCTGCGGACGTCGTCCGCGACCGCGCACAGCGCGTCCAGCGCCGGGCCGTCGGCGTGCAGCAGGGCCAGCGCCTCGTCGTCGGTCAGCCTCGTCGGATCGTCGGCCGCCGTGGCCAGGGCCGCGCGGACGTCCGTGTCGATGCGCTCCGGCGCCATGCCGGGCGCGGCCGCCTCGCGCAGGGCGCCCCAGTCGCCGTAGACCTCGTCGAAGTCGTCGCGCCGGTCGGAGGTGCGGCCGTCGGTGTCGATGGTGCGGTGCAGATCGGTGCGGCCGGTGGCGGTGAACGCCTCCTCCGGCTCCTGCCACGGCCGGCCCTCGACCACCGCGTCCGGCAGGGCCAGACCGGTCTCCGGGTCCGCGAGCGCCCGTACGTGCGGCAGCAGCCGCGGGTCCAGCCAGGGTTCGCCGCGGCGGACGAACTCCGGGTAGACGCAGAGGCGTTCGCGCAGTTCGAAGCCCGCCGCCGCGGAGCGCGCCGCGAGTTCCTCGATCTGCGGCCAGGGCCGCTCGGGGTTGACGTGGTCGATGGTGAGCGGGGAGACCCCGCCCCAGTCGTCGATGCCGGCGCCGATGAGCCGCTCGTACTCCGAGTCCACGAGGTTGGGCGGGGCCTGGAGGCAGGCGGACGGGCCCATGATGAGCCGGGCCACGGCCACGGTGGCGACGAGCTCGTCCAGCTCGGCGTCCGGCATACCGCGCATCGCCGTGTCCGGCTTGGCGCGGAAGTTCTGGATGATCAGTTCCTGGATGCCGTGGTAGGACCGGGCGGTGCGGCGCAGCGCGAACAGGGAGTCCGCGCGCTCCTCGTAGGTCTCGCCGATCCCGATCAGGATGCCGGACGTGAACGGGACCGAGGAGCGGCCCGCGTCCTGAAGGACCCTCAGCCGGACGGTCGGCTCCTTGTCCGGGGAGCCGTGGTGCGGGCCGCCGGGCTCGGACCACAGCCGGGTGGCGGTGGTCTCCAGCATCATGCCCATGCTGGGCGCGACCGGCTTCAGGCGCTGGAAGTCCGTCCACGTCACGACACCCGGGTTGAGGTGCGGGAGCAGACCCGTCTCCTCCAGGATGCGGATGGAGATCGCCCGGACGTAGGCGATGGTGTCGTCGTAGCCGTGCGCGTCGAGCCACTCGCGGGCCTCGGGCCAGCGGTCCTCGGGCTTGTCTCCGAGGGTGATGAGGGCTTCCTTGCAGCCGAGGGCGGCGCCCTTGCGGGCGACGTCGAGGACCTCGTCGGGCGACATGAACATCCCGTGCCCGGCTCGGCGCAGCTTGCCGGGCACGGTGACGAAGGTGCAGTAGTGGCACTTGTCCCGGCACAGCCGGGTGAGCGGGATGAAGACGCTCTTGGAATAGGTGATGACACCGGCGCGGCCGGCCGCTTCGAGGCCCGCGTCCCGCACCCGGGCGGCGGACGCGGCCAGGTCGTCGAGGGCCTCGCCGCGCGCCTGGAGCAGCACCGCCGCCTCGCCGGCGTCGAGGGCGACGCCGTCCCGGGCACGTCTGAGGGCGCGACGCATGGAGTTCTCGGTGGGGCCGGTGGGGCCGGTTCCGGAGGTCGCGGGAGTCGTCATCCTTCGAGCATACGATCGCGCTGATCAGGTCTGACGAGTCATGTCCGAAACGCTCCGCACCGCGGACGGTGACACGGTGTCACCTCGGACGGCACTTCGGCGCCTGACGTCCCGCGCGCGCCGGGCCGGGCGTCCGCACGGCCCGTGCCTCTCCGCCTCTCCGAAAGCCGGCGCTCCCCTTCCCTTGCACGGGAGTTCACGTCCGGGCAGGAAGCTGACGGACATCACCCCGCACCACCTCCTGCACCACCCGTGCCATGTCACCGACGACACCTGGGGAGCCGCAGCATGTGCGAGGAACACGCCGGAATCGCAAGACGCGCCCTGTTCGTGACGGGAGCGGCCGCCGCCCTTACGTTGGGAAGCGTGAGCTTCGCCGCGGCGGACGGCCAGGACCAGGAGACGAGGACGGTGCGCGGCACGCTGCCCACCGGCTCGCCGGACTTCGTGTACGTACCCCTCGTAGTGCCCTCCGGGGTGCGGGAGCTCAGGGTCGCGTACACCTACGACAAGCCGTCCGTCCCGGCCGGCACCGCGGGCAACGCCCTCGACATCGGCGTCTTCGACGAGCACGGCACCGAGCTCGGCGGCCGGGGCTTTCGCGGCTGGTCGGGCGGGGCGCGCTCGGAGTTCTTCATCCGGGCCGACGACGCGACGCCCGGCTATCTTCCGGGTCCGGTGCGCAAGGGCACCTGGCACATCGCCCTCGGCCCCTACACGGTGGCGCCGCAGGGACTGAACTACGAGATCACCGTCACGCTGTCGTACGGGGAGCCGGGCGTCACGCCGGAGCCGGTCTACCCGCCCGCCCGGGCCAAGGGGCGGGGGCGGGCCTGGTACCGGGGCGACTGCCATCTGCACTCCTGGTACTCCGACGGCCGCCGCACCCCGGCGGAGATCGCGGCGCTGGCGCGCGCGGCGGGCCTGGACTTCATCAACTCCTCGGACCACAACACCCACTCGGCGCACGCGCACTGGGCGGACGCGGCCGGCGACGACCTGCTGGTCATGCTGGGCGAGGAGGTCACCACGCGGAACGGCCACGTCCTGGCGCTCGGCACGGAACCCGGCACCTTCGTCGACTGGCGCTACCGGGCCCGGGACAACCGCTTCGGCCGGTTCGCCCGCCGGATCCGCGGCGCGGGGGGCCTGGTCGTCCCCGCCCACCCGCACGCCACCTGTGTCGGCTGCGGCTGGAAGTTCGGCTTCGGGGACGCGGACGCGGTGGAGGTGTGGAACGGCCCGTACACCCCGGACGACGAGGTGGCGCTGGCCGACTGGGACAACATGCTCGTCGCGTCGGTGCGGGAGGGCGGCCGGGGCTGGATCCCGGCGATGGGCAACAGCGACGCCCACCGGGACCCGGACGTGGTGGGCTCCCCGCAGACGGTGGTGCTGGCCGACGACCTCACCCGGGAGGCGATCCAGGACGGCATCCGGGCGGGCCGCTCCTACGTGGCCGAGTCGAACCGGCTCTCGCTGTTCTTCACGGCGAGCGGACCGCGGGGTGAGCACGCGGGCATCGGCGGGCGTCTGGAGGTGTCCCGGGACGCCCCCCTCACGGTCCGGCTGGAGGTGACGGGCGCCCCGCGCTGCACGGTCCGCCTCGTCACCGACCAGGGGGTGCTGCTCACCTCCGACCCGCTGCCGGTGTCCGGCTCGGGCACGGTCGAGTGGCACACCACCGCGTCGTACGCGGCCTACGTGCGGGCGGAACTGCGGCACGAGGCGGCGGCGGGACCGCTGCCGGGGGCGCTGGCCGCGTTCACCAACCCGATCTTCCTGGGCCGCTAGCCCGCCTGGGCAGCACCCTCCTGCACAGGTCCCAGGGCCAGGTCGGCGACGACCGCCGCGTGGTCCGAGGGCCACATCCCGTCGACCGGCCCGTCCCCGGCCCGCCGTACGGCCCGCACATGGCCGAGGCCGCCGGGGCCGGGCGGTCCGACGTGGATGTAGTCGATGCGCGCGGGCGGGCTCTGCGGGCCGACGAAGCCGTTGGCCGGGTCCCAGGTGGCCGAGGGGGCCGCCGGGCCTGCGTACTCCCAGGCGTCGAGGAACACCTGTCCGGGGGCGGCGGGCGCCGTCCTGTAGCCCCCGAAGCGCCGGATCTCGTCGGAGTCCGGCCAGGCGTTGAAGTCGCCCGTGACGACCGGGGGGAAGTCGGTGCCGTCCCGGTGCGCGGCGACGAACTCCGCGAGCGCGGTGACCTGTTCGACGCGTACGGCCGAGGCGTCGATGGCCGAGGTGAGATGGACGGTGAAGAAGGGCACCTCGTGGGTGGGGGTGGCGATCCGGGTGTGCAGGGCGAGCCGTCCGTCGTACAGCTCGGCGGGGGCCGGCAGCCGCAGCACCTCCTGGGACACGACCGGCCAGCGGCTGAGCACGGCGTTGCCGATCCCGACCGTCGGGTCCCCTATCCGCCGCTGCCAGCGCTCCGACGCGTCGGACGGGGCCCAGGCCCAGTGCATCCCGAGGTCGGCCGCCAGCCACTGCGCGAGGTTCTCACCGCCGCACTCCCACACCTCCTGGAGCCCGACGACATCGGGGCGCAGCTCTCTGAGCACGGCCAGGATCGCCTTCTGGCGCTCCTGCCAGGGACCGAAACGCCACCAGAGGTTCCAGGTCACGACCCGCATCCGCAGCCACCAGCTCTCGTCGTGCGACATCGGGGACCATTGAAGCAACTCCCTTGTGCCGCAGACCAGACCCGACAGGAGCCTCACAGGCAATGCCCCGTCACACCGACCTCAGATTCCGCGCGACGACGGCCTTCCAGCGGCACGTCGCCAACCCGCTCGTACGCCGGCTGCCGTTCCAGACGCTCCTGGAGACCACCGGGCGTGTCTCCGGCCGGCCCCGGCGCACCCCGCTCGGGGGCCGCCGGGTCGGCGACTCCTTCTGGCTGGTCTCGGAGTTCGGGGACCGCTCGCAGTACGTCCGCAACATCCAGGCGGACCCCCGGGTGCGGGTGCGCATCCGGGGCCGCTGGCACGAGGGCACGGCGCATCTCCTGCCCGACGACGACCCGGTGGCCCGGCTGCGCACCCTGCCCCGCGGCAACAGCGCGGCGGTACGCCTGCTCGGCACGCGGCTGCTGACGGTACGGGTCGATCTGGGCGGGGGCCGGCCCTGACGGGCGGGCCCGGTCACCCCGGCCAGACGATCGACTGCACCTCGCTGTAGGCGTGCAGGGCGTAGGAGCCGACGTCGCGGCCGACGCCGCTCTTCCTGAACCCACCGAAGGGGGCCTCCATGTTGCGGCCGACGGTGTTGACGCCGACCCCGCCGGTGCGCAGCCGCCGCGCCACCCGGAAGGCGCGGGCCACGTCCGCGGACCAGACGTAGTCGATCAGGCCGTAGTCGCAGTCGTTGGCCAGGGCCACCCCCTCGTCCTCCTCGTCGAAGGGGATGACCACGACCACCGGACCGAAGATCTCCTCGCGGGCCACCCGCAGGTCGTTGGTGCAGTCGGCGAGGAGGGTCGGGGCGACGTAGAACCCCCGCTCCTGCGGGGGGCGTTCGCCGCCGGTCACGACCACCGCGCCCTCCTTGCGGCCGAGTTCGACGTACGACTCGACCCGGTCGCGGTGCGCCGCCGAGATCACCGGCCCGACGACCGTGTCCGGCTCCCGCGGGTCGCCGACCTTCAGCCGGCGCGCGTACCCGGCCAGTCGCTCCACCAGACGGTCGTACACCCCCCGCTGGGCCAGCACCCGGGTCGGGGCCGTGCAGATCTGGCCGCTGTAGAAGGAGAAGGTGGTACCGATGCCGGCCACCGCCGAGTCGAGGTCCGCGTCGTCGAGGACGAGCGCGGCGCCCTTGCCGCCCAGCTCCATCAGCTGGCGTTTCATGTGCCGCCCGCACACCTCGGCGATGCGCTGCCCGACCGCCGTGGAGCCGGTGAAGCTGACCATGTCGACGTCGGGTGACTCCACGGCCGCCTCGCCGAGCGCGACCGAGCGGCCGGAGACGACGTTCACCACCCCGCGCGGCACCCCCGCCTCCTCCAGTGCCCGCGCCATCCGGTAGACGGACAGCGGGTCCTGCGGGGCCGGTTTGACCACCACCGTGTTGCCCATGGCCAGAGCGGGGGCGATCTTCCCGGCCGGGTTCGCCCAGGGGTTGTTGTACGACGTGACGCACGCGACCACCCCGACCGGCCGGCGGGCGGCGAGCGCGCCCATGACCGCCGCCCGGCCCATCGGTCCGGCCTCGTTGATCTGCGGCTGCACCGGCCACTCCGCGGGCTCCACGCGCGCGTAGCGGCGGAACCGGGCCGCGGCCACGCCCACCTGCATCGCCCGCGCGGTGGCCGTGGTGGCGCCGGTCTCCGCCTGCGCCAGCTCCGCGTACGGCACCAGCCGGGCGCGGATGAGGTCCGCCGCGCGGGCCAGGATCGCCGCCCGCTCCTCGGGCGCGGTGCGCGACCAGGGCCCGAAGGCCTCGCGGGCCGCCGCGCAGGCCGCGCGCACCTGCTCCGGCGAGGCCTCCGGCGCCCGGCCGACGGTGTCCTCGGTCGCCGGGTCGGTCACCTCGTAGCAGCCGCCGTCCGGCTCCACCCAGGCGCCGCCGACGAACAGCTTCCCGCCGTCGCCCGCCTGCTTCGCGTCGTCGCTCACCTCGTGCCCACCGTCCGTGTGTCCCGCCCCGACCGCAGGACGCGGCCCGGCACGGCGCCGGTGACCACGTCGTCCCGGATCACCGCGGTCCCGTTGACCCAGACCGCCCGCACCCCGATCGCCCGGGAGTCCAGCCGTGGACTGTCTCCCGGCAGGTCGTGCACCAGGGTGGCCTTGCCCGCGTCGATCCGCTCCGGGTCGAAGAGCACCAGGTCCGCATGCCAGCCCTCCCGCACCCGGCCCCGCTCGCGCAGTCCGAACAGCCGCGCCGGGTCGTCGGTCAGCATCTTCACCGCCTGCTCCAGGCCCGCCAGTTTCCGGCCGCGCAGACAGTCCCCGAGGAAGCGGGTGGTGTACGGGGCTCCGCACATGCGGTCCAGGTGCGCGCCCGCGTCGGAGCCGCCGAGCAGGACGTCCTCGTGCTGCCAGGTCTCGGCCCGCAGCGCCCAGGAGGCGGGGTCGTTGTCGGTGGGCATGGGCCACAGGACGGTACGGAGCCCGTCGGCGGAGCAGATCTCCACCAGGCAGGCGAAGGGGTCCTGGCCGCGTTCGGCGGCGATGTCCTGCACCACCCGGCCGGTCAGGCCCTCGTTCGCCGGGCTGTAGGTGTCGCCGATGACGTACCGGCCGAAGTTCACCAGCCGCCGGAAGACGCCGGCCTCCGGGGAGTTCGCGTGCCGCAGCAGCTCGGCCCGCACCCCGGGGTCCCCGAGCCGCGCGATCCGCTCGGGCACGGGCAGGCCCAGGACCGGGCCCCAGCCGGGGATCAGGTTCAGCGCGCAGAACGTGCCCAGCGACATGTTCATCGGCGTCAGGATCGGCATGGTCAGGGCGACCACCCGGCCGCCCGCCTTGCGGGCCCGCTCGCTCGCCGTGAGCTGGCGCGGCACCCGCTCCGGGACGGCCGCGTCGACGGTGAGGACGTTCCAGTTCAGGGGGCGTCCGGCGGCCGCGCTCAGCTCCACCAGCAGGTCGATCTCGGCGTCGTCGAACTGGTCCAGGCAGCCCGCGACGATCGCCTCGATCTGGGTGCCCTCGTGCTCGCCGACCGCCTTCGCCAGCGCCAGCAGCTCCTCGGGCCTGGCGTGCCGGGAGGCGACCGGCCGGCCGTCGCCGTCGGAGTGGGTCGAGGACTGGGTGGTGGAGAAGCCCCAGGCACCGGCGTCCATGGCGTCGTGGAAGAGACGCAGCATGGCCGTCAGCTGCTCCGGCGTGGGCTGTCCGCCGACCGCGTCCGGCCCCATCACATGGCGGCGCAGCGCGCAGTGCCCGACCATGAACCCCGCGTTGACGGCGATCCGCCCTTCGAGCGCGTCCAGATACTCCCCGAAGGTGTGCCAGTTCCAGGGCGCCCCCTCCTCCAGGGCGACCAGGGACATGCCCTCGACCTTGGACATCATGCGGCGGGTGTAGTCGGCGTCCTCGGGGCGGGCCGGGTTCAGCGGCGCCAGGGTGAAGCCGCAGTTGCCGGCCGCGACCGTGGTCACCCCGTGGTTGAGGGACGGGGTGGCGTAGGGGTCCCAGAACAGCTGGGCGTCGTAGTGGGTGTGCGGGTCGACGAAGCCGGGGGCGAGGACGAGCCCCGTGGCGTCCTCGCCGGTGCGGGACTCCTCGGTGACCGTGCCGACGACGGCGATCCGCCCGTCCCGGACACCGACGTCGGCGGTGAAGGCGGGCGCGCCCGTCCCGTCGACGACGGTCGCGCCTCGAATGACGTGATCGAGCATGCCGGTTCCCTCCTTGAGTTCCGGTGCGCCGGTGCGCCCCCCGAAGAGGCGCGGGGCTGTTTCGGTATGCGGTTCCGCCACGCGGGCGCGATCAGCCCCCGCACACCCGCACCCCGCAACGTCGGCTAGGCCCCTGCCCCGGCCCGGAACCGGGTCGTCCGGTGAACGGGATCCGTGTCGATCTTCGGGATCACGTGCTCCCCGATCAGCCGGATGGTCTGGAGGGTCTCCTCCTTCGGCACCCCGACCGGCAGCCCGAAGCTGAGCTGGTCGGCGCCCGCCTGTTCCCAGCGCTTGCACTGGCGCAGTACCTCGTCCGGGTCGCCGCAGATCAGCAGCTCCTCCTCGATGAGGAGCTCGACGAACTCGGGGGTGTACTCGGGCAGGGTCTCCGGCCAGACGGGGAAGCCCTCGGGGCGCGGGAAGGTGTCGTGGTACCGGAAGACGAGGGAGGGCAGGTAGTGCAGGCCGCCCGCCGTGGCGATCCGGATCGCCTCCTCGTGCGTGGGGGCGCAGATGGCGGTGGTCGTCACCATCACGTTGTCGTTGACGAAGTCACCGACCGGCTCGGCGTTCACGATCGCCGTCTTGTACTGCTCCAGCACCCATTCCATGTCGGCGACCTTCTGGATGCTGAAGCCGAGGACGCCGAGCCCCTTGCGGGCGGCCATGGCGTACGACGGCGGGGAACCGGCCGCGTACCACATCGCCGGGTGCGACTTGCCGTACGGCTTCGGCAGCACCTTGCGCGGCGGGAGCTGCCAGTGCTTGCCCTGGAAACCGGCGTACTCGTCCTGGAGCCACATCTTGGGGAACTCGGCGATGGTCTCCTCCCAGATCTCCTTGGTGTAGTTCATGTCGGTCACACCAGGGATGAACCCGAGGATCTCGTGCGAGCCGGCGCCGCGTCCGCTGCCGAACTCGAAGCGGTTGCCGCTGAGATGGTCGAGCATGGCGACCTTCTCGGCGACCTTCACCGGGTGGTTGACCTGGGCGAGCGGGTTGAAGATGCCCGAGCCGAGGTGGATGCGGTCGGTGGCGTGCGCGAGGTAGCCGAGGAAGACGTCGTTGGCGGACAGGTGCGAGTACTCCTCCAGGAAGTGGTGCTCGGAGGCCCAGGCGTACTTGAAGCCGGAGCGGTCCGCCTGGATGACGTACTCGGTCTCCTCCATCAGCGCCTTGTGCTCGGCGAGCGGGTCGGTCTCGGCGCGCTTGCCCACGTATCCCTGTACAAAGAGCCCGAATTCCAAGGCGGTTCACCGTCCCCATATTTTCTGACGTGCCGTCAGATACCGTTCGTTGGCCGACTGTCGCACCGGCCGCTTCCACCGTCAATAGCTGATGGGCCGTCAGATGACGCTGACCCCGGCCAGCCAGCCGCCGTCGATCACGAACGGCTGTCCGGTGATGTACGAGGAGTCGTCCGAGGTCAGGAACAGTGCCAGCCGGGCCACCTCCTCCGCCCGCCCGATCCGCCCGAGCGGCACGAGCTTGCGGTACAGCTCGTCCAGGGCGCGGCTCATCTCCGCCGGATCCGCGCCCGGGTCCAGCCGCGCCGGGTTGGACATCGCGGTGTCGATGGCGCCGGGGCAGATCGCGTTGACCCGGATCCCCCGGCCGGCGAGCTCCAGCGCGGCGACCCGGGTGAGTCCGAGCACGGCGTGCTTGGTCGCGGAGTACGTCCCCACCGCGGCCATCCCGGTCAGCGCCGTGTAGGACGCCGTGTTGACGATGGTCCCGCCGTCGGCCAGCTCCGGCGCCACCGTCTTCATGCCCAGGAAGCAGCCGACCTGGTTGACCTGCACGACCTGCATGAACTCCTCGAGGGGCGTGTCCACGAGGGCGTTGAAGCGCAGGATGCCGGCGTTGTTCACCAGCCCGTCGAGGCGGCCGTACGCCCGCTTCGCGGCGGCGACGGCGGCCTGCCACTCCTGCTCCGCGCCCACGTCGAGGTGGACGTAGCGCGCCCCTATCTCCTTGGCGAGCGCCTCGCCCAGGTCGTCCAGCACATCCGCCACGACCACGCTCGCGCCCTCCGCCACGAAGAGCCGCGCCTCCTGCTCGCCCTGCCCGCGGGCCGCCCCGGTGACGATGACGACCCGCCCGTCCAGCTTGCCCATGCCACGCACTCCTCAGGTCAGGTGGGGCGCGACCTCGGCCCCGAACGCCTGTATCTGGTCGACGAGTTCGGTGCGGCTCCGGCTGCGGAACCGCACCTGGATCTGGTGCACGCCCATCGCCCCGTAGGCCCGCAGCGACTCGGCGAGGGACTCGGGACCGCCGGAGAGGGTGCGGCGGCCGACCTCCCAGCCGGGCGTGCCGACGTACAGCGGCTCGGTGATCGCGCCGACGGTGAGCGGCTGCGCGATCCCCGCCTCCTCGCGCAGCCGCCGCAGCCGGTCGATCTGGGCCGGCAGCCGGTCCCGCGGGTCGCCCTGCGGCAGCCAGCCGTCGCCCTTGAGCGCGGCCCGGCGCACGGCCGCGGGCGACGAACCGCCGACCCACACCGGCACCCGCTCCTGGGCGGGCCGGGGGCGCTGGCCGAGCCCCTCGAAGTCGTGGAACTTCCCGTGGTGGGAGGGGAACTCGTCCGGCCCCAGGGCCGCCCGCAGCGCGTCGATCGCCTCGTCGAGCACCGCCCCGCGCTGCCCGAAGTCCACCCCGAGCGCCTCGAACTCCTCCCGTACGTGTCCGGCGCCCACCCCGAGGACCAGACGGCCGCCCGAGAGGTGGTCGAGGGTGGCGTACTGCTTGGCGGTCAGCAGCGGGTGGCGCAGGCCGACGATCGCGACATGGCTGAGCAGCCGGATCCGTTCGGTGGCGGCGGCCAGGTAGGCGAGGGTGGCGACCGGGTCGTACCAGACCGTCCCCATGGACGCGGCGAGGCGGCGCGGCACGGCGACGTGGTCGCAGGTCGCGAGGTAGGCGAAGCCGGCGTGCTCGGCGGCGCGGGCGAGGGCGAGCAGGTCGCCGGGTCCCGCGTCGGCCTCCCAGGGCTCGGCGTACAGGGTGCTCTGGGACTGCACGGGCAGCTGGATGCCGTACTCCAGGCCCCCGCCGCCGTCCGGGGGCGTCATACGGCGCCGCCCTGACCCGGCCACAGCCCCTCGTCCGTCAGCCCGAGCAGCTCGATCGCGTTGCCCCGGACGATCCGCTCGACGACGTCCGCCGCCAGGTGCCCCATCTGGGCCTCGCCGACCTGCCTCGACTTCGGCCAGGTGGAGTCGGAGTGCGGGTAGTCCGTCTCGTACAGGACGTTGCCGACCCCGATCGCGTCCAGGTTCCTGAGCCCGAAGGCGTCGTCGAAGAAGCAGCCGTAGACGTGCCCGGCGAACAGCTCGGACGGCGGACGGTGGACCTTGTCGGCGACCCCGCCCCAGCCGCGGTTCTCCTCCCAGACGACGTCGGCGCGCTCCAGGATGTAGGGGATCCAGCCGATCTGGCCCTCGGCGTACATCACCTTCAGGTTCGGGAAGCGCTCGAACTTGCCGCTCAGCAGCCAGTCGACCATCGAGAAGCAGCAGTTGGCGAAGGTGATGGTGGAGCCGACGGCGGGCGGGGCGTCGGCGGAGGTGGACGGCATCCGGCTGGAGGAGCCGATGTGCATCGCGACGACCGTGCCGGTCTCGTCGCAGGCCGCGAGGAACGGGTCCCAGTCGTCGGTGTGCACGGAGGGCAGGCCGAGGTGCGGGGGTATCTCGGAGAAGGCGACGGCCCGCACCCCGCGGGCGGCGTTGCGCCGTACCTCCGCGGCGGCGAGTTCGGCGTCCCACAGCGGGATGAGGGTGAGCGGGATCAGCCGGCCGCGCGCCTGCGGGCCGCACCACTCCTCCACCATCCAGTCGTTGTAGGCCCGCACGCACAGCAGCCCCAGCTCGCGGTCCCGGGCCTCGGTGAAGGTCTGGCCGCAGAAGCGCGGGAAGGTGGGGAAGCACAGCGCGGACTGGACGTGGTTGACGTCCATGTCGGCCAGCCGCAGCGGGACGTCGTACGAGCCGGGCCGCATCTGCTCGTAGGTGATCACCTCCAGCTTGATCTCGTCCCTGCTGTAGCCGACGGCCGTGTCCAGGCGGGTCAGCGGGCGGTGCAGGTCCTCGTAGATCCACCAGTCGCCGAGCGGGCCGTCGTCGCCCGGTCCGCCCATGACGGGCTTGAAGCGGCCGCCGAGGAAGGACATCTCCTTCAGCGGCGCGCGCACGATCCTCGGCCCGGTGTCCAGGAACTTCTTCGGGAGCCGGTCCTGCCAGACGTCGGCGGGCTCCACGGTGTGGTCGTCCACGGAGATGATCAGCGGAAATGTGCTGTCGTGGGTGTCCATGGCGCCCACGGTAGCGCTGATCTGACGGTCCGTCAGCTATGTGGTACGGGGCCCTGGTCCCCGCGACCGTGCGAAGAGGCTGTGAGGGCCTTGTGGGAACCCGCGCGCACAACGGTCGCGTCTCTGTGATCGGCGTCTCGCCCGGCTGACGCATCCACCATGAACAAGGCAAACTGGCGGGGTTGTTGAGGCTGCCTAGGGGGACCCCGATGGACGACTGCGTACCGCGCGTGCCGGAGCAGCGGCAGCCGGGCTCCGGTGCACGACCGGCGGCGCTGCGCTTCGGCCTGCTCGGACCGGTGCGCGCCTGGCGCGGCGAGGAACCGCTCGCCACCGGCTCCCCCCAGCAGCGCGCGCTGCTGGCCGCCCTGCTGCTGCGCGAGGGCCGTACGGCGACGGCGGCCGAGCTGATCGACGCGCTGTGGGGCGAGGAGTCCCCCTCGCAGGCGCTGGCGGCGGTTCGGACGTACGCCTCCCGGCTGCGCAAGGCACTCGACCCGGGCGTCCTGGTCAGCGAGTCCGGCGGCTACGCGATCCGCCCGCTGGGCGAGGGGACGCTCGACCTGGCGGTGGCGCAGGACCTGGCGGCCCGGGCCGAGAAGGCGCGGGGCGCCGGGGACCTGGGCCGCGCGCGCAGCACGCTGGACCGGGCGCTGGCCCTGTGGGACGGGGAGACGCTGGCGGGGGTGCCGGGTCCGTACGCGGAGGCACAGCGGGTCCGCCTGGAGGAGTGGCGGCTGCAACTCCTCGAGTCCCGGCTCGACATGGACCTGGAGCAGGGCTGCCACGCGGAGGCGGTCTCGGAACTGACCGCGCTGACGGCGGCCCACCCGCTGCGCGAACGCCTGCGCGAGCTGCTGATGCTGGCGCTGTACCGCAGCGGGCGGCAGGCGGAGGCGCTGGCCGTGTACGCGGACACCCGCCGGCTGCTCGCCGAGGAACTGGGTGTCGACCCCCGCCCCGGCCTGCGCGACCTCCAGCAGCGGATCCTGCAGGCCGACCCCGGCCTCGCCGAGCCGTCGGCCCCGATGGCGGACCCCGCCTCGGCGGTGGTGCGCCCCGCCCAGCTCCCGGCGACCGTGCCCGACTTCACCGGCCGCGCCTCCTTCGTCGCGGAGCTCGGCGAGGTGCTCGCCTCCGCCGAGGGCCGGGTCATGGCGGTGTCGGCGCTGGCCGGTATCGGCGGTGTCGGCAAGACGACGCTGGCGGTGCACGTGGCACACCGAGCCCGGCACGCCTTCCCGGACGGGCAGCTCTACGTCGACCTCCAGGGCGCGGGCGCGCGGGCGGCCGAGCCGGAGACGGTCCTGGGCTTCTTCCTGCGGGCCCTGGGCACCGCCGACTCGGCGATCCCGGACTCCCTGGAGGAACGCGCGGCCCTGTACCGCTCGGTGCTGGACGGCCGCCGGGTCCTGGTGCTGCTGGACAACGCCCGCGACGCCGCCCAGGTGCGGCCGCTGCTGCCGGGCACGGAGGGCTGCGCGGCGCTGGTCACCTCCCGGGTGCGCATGGTGGACCTGGCCGGCGCGCACCTGGTCGACCTGGACGTCATGTCCCCCGACGAGGCGCTGTCGCTGTTCACGAAGATCGTGGGCGAGGAGCGGGTGGCGGCGGAACGCGAGGCCGCCCTGGACGTCGTCGCGGCCTGCGGCTTCCTGCCCCTGGCGATCCGCATCGCGGCGTCCCGGCTGGCGGCCCGCCGCACCTGGACGGTCTCCGTCCTGGCGGCCAAGCTGGCCGACGAGCGACGCCGCCTGGACGAACTCCAGGCGGGTGACCTGGCGGTCAAGGCGACGTTCGAGCTGGGATACGGACAGTTGGAACCGGCCCAGGCCCGGGCGTTCCGGTTGCTCGGGCTGGCCGACGGGCCGGACATGTCACTGGCGGCCGCCGCGGCGATGCTGGACCTGCCGGTGGACGAGACCGAGGACCTGTTGGAGGCCTTGGTCGACACCTCCCTGCTGGAATCGGCGGCGCCCGTTCGCTACCGGTTCCACGATCTGGTCCGGCTCTACGCGCGTGCGTGCGCGGAAAGGGACGAACAGCCCCCGAGCGAACGCGACGCGGCGATGTCGCGGTTGCTGGACTTCTACCTGGCCAATGCGGCCGAGGTCTACGCACTCGAGCGCCCCGGCGACCGGACGGTCGCGCACCTTGAGAAGAGCCGCCATTCAGGGCAGGGGTTCACCGATGCCGCGGACGCACTGGACTGGCTCCATGCGGAGGCCGAGCCTCTCCTCGCCTGCGTCCAGCAGTCCCTGAAGCCGGCGACACTGCGACGAGCCGTCGACCTCCTTCTGGCCACCATCGACCTGGCCGAGTCCGGGGCCGGTTCACTCCGGTACGAGAGGACCGCCGTGGCGGCACGCGACGCCGCTGCCGCCCAGGACGACGCGCACGCCGAGATGCGGGCGCGGATCACGCTGGCCCAAGTCCTCAGCCAGGGCGGCCGGTTCGAGGAAGCGGAGCGGGAAGCCAGGCACGCCGATCTCCTCAACGAGGCCGCCGACGACCCTTGGACCAGCAGCACCGCCCCCAACCAGCTGGGCATCATCGCCATTTGCAGGTCGCTCTACGCCGACGCCGAGGGCTATTTCATCCGGGCGATCGACGCCTTCCGCGCCGACGAGAACAAGCCCGGCGAAGCGAGCGCGGTCTGCAACCTGTCACGGGCACTGGCCTCCATGGGACGCAGTGCGCGCGCTGTGGACCTCGCTCAACAGGGCATCAGGATCTACGACGAACTCGGTCTGTCGGTGCGTCTGGCGAACGCGCGCTACGCCTCGGGGATCGTCCTCACCCAGGCCGGCAGACTGCCGGAGGCGCTGGGGCAGCTGGAAAAGGCACTTCACATCTTCACGGACAGCCGTCAGCGCCTCTGGGAAGGCACCACCCACTTCCGCATCGCCCAGGTGCATCTCGCGGCTCGTCGCCCCGCCCAGGCCGCCCAGCACGCCGAACAGGCGCTGGCGATCGGCTGCATCGGGGGTGAGTGGATGAGGGCCAATGCCCTGACTCTTCTGGGCAAGGCCCTGGAGACACTCGGCCAACCGGACCGGGCCCGGGCCTGCTGGCGTGACGCTCTCGGCATCTACGACACGGCGGGTTCGTCCGAGGCCACCGAGGTCCGCGGCCTGCTGACTCCGGTCAGCGCCGCCTGAAAGCCCCGCACCGGGGCGTTCATCGAACGTTTATGGCCCGCTGCCACTCTCTACTCCTGGATCCGTCGCGTCGGGGGGCAGGCGGAACGAAGGGGCCTGACGACTACGCTGAGGCCTCCGGAACGCCCGTTCGGCGACCCTCGGGGGAGTTGCCGAACGGGCGCTTCCCTGCACAACGCATCTTTATCTGATCACTGGGGAGTTCCTGTCATGAGCGAAGCCGAGAAGGCCGAGGAGATCACCACGCTGGACCAGCACGCGCCGGTTCCGCCCGCCCTGAAGGACGAGGTCACCACGCTGGACCAGCACGCGCCGGCCCCGCCCGCCCTGAAGGACGAAATCACCACGCTGGACCAGCACGCGCCGGCCCCGCCCGCCCTGGACCTGGGCAACAAGTAAGCCTCATTACCGGTGGGGATCGGCCGCGGCGGCACGGAGGGGAGCCGCCGCGGCCGAGGCATGTGCGCCGACAGGCGCATATCCGGTCGATCAACAGCAGGAACCGCTCGGTTCACTCGAACGTAAGTTCCCTTTTCTCTAGCCCTGGCGCCTGAACCTGCGCAGCTCCCCCTTCACCACCTTGCCGCTGGCGTTCCGGGGCAGGTCCGGTACGAACTGCACCGATCTCGGGACCTTGTAGTTCGCCATCTCTCGGCGGGACCAGGCGATCAGGTCGTCCGCGGTGACGGTGGCGGCGGGGCGGCGGACCACGAAGGCCTTGCCGACCTCGCCCAGGCGGGGGTCCGGGACGCCGATCACCGCGACGTCCGCGATGTCGGGGTGCAGGCCCAGCAGTTGCTCGATCTCCGCCGGGTACGCGTTGAAGCCGCCGACGATGAACATGTCCTTCAGGCGGTCCGTGATGCGGAGGTTGCCCGCCGGGTCCAGGACGCCGACGTCGCCCGTGTGCAGCCAGCCGTCCTCGGTGATCGCCTCGGCCGTCGCCGCCTCGTCCTCGTAGTAGCCGCGCATGACGTTGAAGCCGCGGACCAGGACCTCGCCCGGCACCCCCGGACCCAGCGGCGCCCCCGCCCCGTCGGCGATGCGGACCTCCGTGCCGGGTATCGCCCGGCCCGACGTCGACGCGATCACCGTCGGGTCGTCGCCGCGGCGGCACATCGTGACGATGCCGCTCGCCTCCGAGAGGCCGTAGGCCGTCAGGACGGTGCCGACGCCGAGTTCGCCCCGCAGTCGCTCCACCAGCCGCAGCGGGACCACCGCCGCGCCCGTCACGACCAGGCGCAGGGCCGAGAGGTCGTGCGCGTCGCGGGCGGGGTGGTCGAGGAGGGACTGGTGCAGGGTCGGGGGGCCGGGCAGGACCGACACCCGCTCCGCCGCGATGTTCGCCAGCGCCGCGTCCACGTCGAAGACCGGCTGCGGGATCATCGTCGCGCCGCGCATCAGGCACGCGATGACCCCGGCCTTGTAGCCGAAGGTGTGGAAGAAGGGGTTCACGATCAGGTAGCGGTCGGTCGGGCGCAGGCCCGCCAGGTCCGCCCAGATCTCGTACGCCCGCAGCGTCTGCGCGTGGGTGATCAGCGCACCTTTCGGGCGCCCCGTCGTACCCGACGTGAAGATGATGTCCGAGGCGCAGGCCCCGTCCAACTGCTCTGCGCGTTCGCGGACTTCCCGGCCGTCCACGCCCTCGCCGCTCGCCAGGAAGTCCTTCCAGGTGCGGAAGCCGGGCGGGGCGTCCTCCGAGAGGACCACCGCCTGCCGGAGCGCCGGCAGGCCCGGGAGCGGACCCGAGGCGGCGTCGCCCTCGCCGGCCGCGCGCCGCAGCGACGCGACGTACGAGGTGCCGAGGAACGTGCCCGTCACGAACAGGAGCCGGGTGCCGCTGCGGCGCAGGACGTCGGCGGCCTCCGTACCCTTGAAACGCGTGTTGAGGGGGACCAGGACCGCGCCCGCCGACACCGCCCCGAGTGCCGCGACGATCCAGTCGAGGGAGTTGGGAGCCCAGACGGCCACCCGGTCGCCCACCTCGACGCCATGGGCGAGGCAGGCGGCGGCCGCCCGTTCCACGCGCGCGCCCAGCTCCGCGTACGAGATCCTCGTACGGCCCTCCACCACCGCCTCGGCGTCGCCGTGCCGCTCCGCCGCCGAGCGGACCAGGCCCGGGATGCTGCCCCATTCCACGTCACCGCGCACGGCCGACCAACCTTCCAGACGCGTAGCTGACTGTCCGTCAGATTAGCTGTAACCTGACGGGCTGTCAGCAGTTGGTGGATGGCCCGGAGGGGGCGCGGCATGGGAAGTTCGGGGCTCAAGGACGCCACCGCCATCGTCGGGATCGGGCAGACCGGATTCGCCAAGCGGCTTCCCGAGGACGAGAAGACCCTCGCCTGCCGGGCCGTCCTCGCCGCCCTCGACGACGCCGGGATCGATCCCGGCGAGGTCGACGCGCTCGCCTCCTTCACGATGGAGGAGACGGAGGAGGTCGAGCTCGCCAAGGCGGTCGGGTTCGGTGATCTGACCTTCTTCAGCAAGATCGGGTACGGCGGGGGCGGTTCCTGCGCGACCGTCGCGCACCTGGCCGCCGCCATCGCCGCCGGGCAGGCCACGGTGGGGGTCGCCTGGCGGTCGCGCAAGCGCGGGAGCGGGCCCAGGCCCTGGACCAACACCGCCGTGCAGCTGCCCACCCCGGCCCAGTGGACCCGGCCCTTCGGGCTGCTGCGGCCCGTGGACGAGATCGCGATGCTCGCCCGCCGCTACATGCACGAGTACGGCGCCACCCGCGACCATCTCTTCAACGTCGCCCTCGCCTGCCGCAACCGGGCCAACCAGAACCCGGACGCGGTCATGTACGAGCGGCCCCTGACCCGGGAGATGTACATGACCTCCCGGTGGATCAGCGAACCCCTCTGCCTCTACGACAACTGCCTGGAGACGGACGGCGCGCTGGCCTGCGTGGTCGTCTCGCGCGAACGGGCCCGCGACTGCCGCCGCAAACCCGTCTACGTCCACTCCGCCGCCCAGGGCCTGCCCGCCCAGCACCACGGCATGGTGAACTACTGGAACGACGATCCCCTCACCGGCCCGGCCTGGACCGCCGCCCGGCATCTGTGGAAGCACGCCGACCTCACGCCGGAGGACGTGGACGTCGCCCAGATCTACGACGCGTTCAGCGCGCTCGTACCGCTGTCGCTGGAGGGCTACGGGTTCTGCGGGAGGGGCGAGGGCGGGGCGTTCACCGAGGGGGGCGCCCTGGAGACCGGCGGACGGCTGCCCGTCAACACCGGCGGGGGCGGGCTCTCCGAGGCGTACGTCCACGGCTTCAACCTGATCACCGAGGGCGTGAAGCAGCTGCGCGGGACCAGCGCCGCCCAGGTCCCCGGCGCCTCCACCTGCCTGGTCACGGCCGGCGAGGGAGTCCCCACGTCCGCGCTGCTGCTGAGGAGTTGACCGACATGCTCTCTCCCGTCATCGATCCCGACGGCGCCCCCTTCTGGGAGTACGCCGGCCGCGGCGAGCTCCGCGTCCAGGCCTGCGCCGACTGCGGCGAGGTGCGTTTCCCGCCCCGGCCCTGCTGCCCGCACTGCCGCTCCTTCGCGAGCGAGTGGCGGCGGACGGACGGGCGCGGACGGATCTGGTCCTACGTCGTCGCCCATCCGCCGCTGCTGCCCGGCTACGCCGAGCAGGCGCCGTACAACGTCGTCGTCGTCGAACTGGCCGACGCCCCCCGGATCCGGCTGGTCGGCAACCTGGTCGGCGGGGCGGGCGCGGCGCTGGACTCCGTGCCCGCCGACCGGGTCCGCATCGGGGCGCGGGTGCAGGTCGTCTTCCGCGACGACGGGCTGCCGCAGTGGGTCCTGGAGCGGCCGTGAACGGGGTGCGGGTCGGCGCGGACAAGGACACCGGCGTCGCCGTCGTCACCCTCGACCGGCCCGACCGGCTGAACGCCGTCGACCTCGGCATGGCCGCCGCACTCGCCGCCGTGTGGCAGGAGTTCCGGTTCGACGACACCGTACGGGCGATCGTGCTCACCGGGGCCGGCGAGCGGGCGTTCTGCACGGGGCTGGACCGGGACGCGGTCGTACCGCAGCCCGGGTCGCCGTACATGCAGGACGATCCGCTGCTGCGGATCGGGCCGAAGGCCAACGACCTGTGGAAGCCGGTCGTCGCCGCGGTGCGCGGGATGGCCTGCGGCGGGGCCTTCTACCTGCTCGGGGAGAGCGAGTTCGTGGTCGCCGACACGACCGCCGCCTTCTTCGACCCGCACACCGCGTACGGCATGGTCAGCGCCTACGAGTCCGTCCTCATGGCCCAGCGGATGCCGTACGGGGAGGTCGCCCGGATGGCGCTGATGGGCAACGCGGAACGGATCGGGGCGCGGCGGGCGTACGAGATCGGGCTGGTCAGCGAGCTCACCCCGCCGGGGCAGGCGTTGGCGGCGGCCGTGCGCTGCGCCGGCGTCATCGCCGGGTTCCCGACGGAAGGGGTGCAGGGGACGGTGCGGGCGCTGTGGGCGGCCAAGGAGGCCGCCCGGACGCAGGGGTTCGCCCAGGCGCCGCACCTGATCGCGCTCGGGAACCTGCCGGCCGAACGGCAGACCGGGCTGTTCCGGGCCCGGCGGCGCACGCACCGGACCCGCTGAGCGGCAGGACCGCGGAGCCGCACGGCGGCTGAGCGGCTGAGCCGCAGGGCGGCAGGGCGGCTGAGCGGCAGGGCGGCTGAGCGGCTGAGCGGCTGAGCGGCTGAGCGGCAGGGCGGCTGAGCGGCAGGGCGGCAGGGCACCGGGGGCGCCGTCACCGCCGGGGAGGGGC
>NZ_JBEOWS010000133.1:0-23307 GCF_040296125.1 Streptomyces sp. NPDC002265
CACGTGCGCGTACAGCCGCCGCAGCAGCTCCGGGTCGGCCTTGGCGGCGGCCGGCGTGCCGAGGACGCGGTAGGGCTCCGCGTCGGGCAGCAGCGGCGCGGGGTCGGTCCTGGGCTGCCAGGCGGGCGGCGGTGTCGGGCGGTACCCGCCCCGCTGCTCCATCACCGTCATGACGGCACCTCCTCGTGGGAGTGGCTACGGGAGGCGTGTCGGCTGTGACCCGCCCCACCTACCGATTGTTCGGTCGTCGGCACATTTTGGCTACATGCGCCCCCAGGCTGTGGACAAACGGTTCTCCACAACCTGAGATGGACGCAGTACGTCCATGAGGGAGAGGCGGGGGGACATGCCACCTGAACAAATGGCCGAGCGCCCGGAGGACGGCACCGCCCTGCCGCCCCCGAGACCGCTGGACGCCATCGATCAGGACATCCTCCAGATGCTCCAGACCGACGGCCGCGCGTCGGTACGGTCGGTCGCCGAGCGGGTGCACGTCTCGCGCGCGAATGCCTACGCGCGGATCAACCGCCTGGTCGAGGACGGCGTCATACGGGGCTTCGGGGCCCGCGTGGACCATGAGCGGGCAGGTCAGGGCACGTCCGCGTACATCACGCTGAAGATCGTGCAGAACTCCTGGCGGACGGTGCGCGAGCAGCTCAGACTGCTGCCAGGGGCGTCCCACATCGCGCTGGTGGGCGGCGACTTCGACGTGCTGCTGCTGGTGCACACCCCCGACAACCGGGCGCTGCGCGAAGTGGTCCTCACCCGGCTCCAGGCGATCCCCGAGGTGCTCAGCACCCGCACGCTGCTCGTGTTCGAGGAGGAGGACCTGGAGCCCCAGGGGTGAGTCACCGGGACGGCTCCCGGCGATGTCCCACCGCGTCGCCGGGCCCGCGGCCCCGGTGCGGGCCCGGCGCGCCGCCCGGCCCGGAGCCGCCCGCCGCGTCACTCGGCCTTGCGCAGCCCCCCGAGGACCAGCCGCACCACCGCGTCGGCGACGTCGCCCGCGGTCGTCCCCCCGCCGCCCGGCCGGTACCACTCGACGATCGAGTTGATCATCCCGAAGACGAGCCGGGTCGCGAGCCGCCCCTCGATGTCGACGCGCACGTCCCCCTCGGCGGCCGCGGCCTTCAGCAGGTCGGCCACCCGGTGGTCGAAGTCGCGGCGGCGCTCCAGGGCCCACCGCTCGGTGCCGGTGTTGCCGCGCACCCGCAGCAGCAGCGTCACATAGGGCAGGTCGGATATCAGCACCTCGACCATGCGGCGCACGACGTACTCCAGGCGTTCGACGGCCCGCCCCACGCGCGCGTGCTCCTCGTCGAGGATCCCGAACAATTCGTCCAGCGCCCGGCTGACGGCCCGCCGCAGCAGCTCCTCCTTGCCGGTGACGTGGTGGTAGATCGACGACTTGGAGATGCCGGCCGCCCTGGACAGGTGCTCCATGGACGTGCCGTCGTAACCGCGCTCGTTGAACACCTGGACGGCGACGGACAGCAGCGTCTCCGGGGTGTACGTGTCGCGCTTGGCGGTGGTCACGGGGTCCCCTCCCGCTTGTCGGTGGCGTACGCGTGGCGGTACAGCGCGAGGGAGGGCGCGTAGCGGCCGCAGGGGTCGCGCAGGTGCAGGTCGTCGAGGAGGGCGTACGCCCAGTTGCGGCCCAGCCTGCGGCTCCACTCGAAGGGGCCGAGGGGGTAGTTGACCCCCAGGCGCATCGCGGTGTCGACGTCCTCCTCGGTGGCCACGCCCTTGCTCACGGCGTCGTGCGCCAGGTCGACGATCCGCGCCACCGTGCGGGCGACGATCATGCCGGGCACGTCGCCGATGACGCTGACGTCCTTGCCGAGCGCCTGGAACAGTCCGGTGGCCTCGGCCAGCGTCGCCGGGGCGGTGTCCTGCGAGGCCGACAGGGCGATCCGGGTGGCCCTGCGGTAGTCCAGGGCGAGGTCGAAGTAGACGACGTCGCGGAACTCGACGGAGGTCTGGCCGTCGGCGAGCGCCAGCTGGCCGCCACTGGGCAGCACCAGGCGCGTGCCGTGGTCCTCGTCCTCCTCGCGGACCTGGATGCCCGCCTCGCGGATCACCGCGACCAGCTCAGCGGCGGGGCCCAGGTCGCCCTCGACGACCACGTACGCGGGCGGCTGCGCCTTCTCCGCGGTGTGCGGCTCGGCGCGCTCCGCGCCGTCCCGGTGGTCGTACCAGCCCTGTCCGGTCTTGTGTCCGAGCCGGCCCGACTCGACCAGCCGGCGCTGGGCCAGCGACGGGGTGAACCGCGCGTCCTGGAAGAAGGCCTGCCACACGGAGTGCGTGACGGACTCGTTGACGTCCTGTCCGATCAGGTCGGTCAGCTCGAACGCGCCCATCCGGAAGCCGCCCGACTCGCGCAGCACCGCGTCGATGGTGGCCGGATCGGCGCCCTGCGCCTCGTAGACCGCGAACGCCTCGGCGTAGAACGGCCGTGCGATGCGGTTGACGATGAAGCCGGGGGTGTCCGCGCAGGCGACCGGGATCTTGCCCCAGGCGCGGGCCGTCTCGTACGCGCGCGTGGCCGAGGTGACGTCCGTGGCGAACCCGGATACCACCTCGACCAGCGGCAGCAGCGGCGCCGGGTTGAAGAAGTGCAGGCCCACGAAACGCCCGGGATTGCGCAGGGCGCCGCCGATCGCGGTCACCGACAGGGACGAGGTGTTGGTGGCGAGCAGGCAGTCGTCGCCGACGACCGCCTCCAGGTCGCGCATCAGCTCCTGTTTGACGTCCAGCCGCTCCAGGACCGCCTCGACGACCAGCGCGCAGTCCGCCAGGTCGGCGAGGTCCTCCGCGGGCCGCAGCCGGGCCCGTGCCGCATCCCGGTCGGCGGCGCCGAGCCGGTCCTTCTCCACGAGCCGGTCGAGCCGGGCACCGATCGCTTCGGCGGCCGCCAGGGCGCGTCCGGGGGCGGCGTCGTACAGCCGTACGGTGTGGCCCGCGACCAGCGCGACCTGGGCGATGCCCTGGCCCATGGTGCCGGTGCCGACGACGGCCACGGGGCTGTTCAGGTCGATTGCTGTCATGTGCGCGATCCTCCCGCACGGGGTTTTCCACGGATGCGGCGGACCCCCTTGTCCCGACCGATCGTTCGGTTACTCTAACTCTGACTAGCTGTTCCTGCCCATGTTCTGCCCAGGTCATGAGCTCGACGAAGAGTTCCTGAGACGAGGAGTTGGTCCCGCATGGCCGCCGAATCGACCGCCCACGAGCTGATCGCCAAGCACCGGCCCACCCTCGACCAGGCGCTCGAGGCGATCCGCACCCGCGCGTACTGGTCCCCGCACCCCGAACACCCCAAGGCCTACGGCGAGAACGGCAGCCTGGACGCCGCGGCGGGCAAGGCCGCCTTCGACGCCGTCCTGAACACCCGCCTCGACCTCGGCCAGCCCGGCACCGACGACTGGGTCGGCGGGGAGGTCTCCCCGTACGGCGTCGAGCTGGGCGTCACCTACCCGCACGCGGACGTGGACGTCCTGCTGCCCGCCATGAAGGCCGGCCAGGGAGCCTGGCGGGACGCGGGCGCGGAGCTGCGCGCCGCGGTCTGCCTGGAGATCCTCAAGCGGATCAGCGACCGGACCCACGAGTTCGCGCACGCGGTCATGCACACCAGCGGCCAGGCCTTCATGATGGCGCTCCAGGCCGGCGGCCCGCACGCCCAGGACCGCGGCCTCGAAGCCGTCGCCTACGCGTACGTGGAGCAGGTCCGCACCCCGGACACCGCCGAGTGGACCAAGCCCCAGGGCAAGCGTGACCCGCTCGCGCTCACCAAGCAGTTCACCGCGGTCCCGCGCGGCATCGCCCTGATGATCGGCTGCAACACCTTCCCGACCTGGAACGGCTACCCGGGCCTGTTCGCCTCGCTCGCCACCGGCAACGCGGTCCTGGTCAAGCCGCACCCGCGCGCGGTACTGCCGCTCGCGCTCACCGTGCAGATCGCGCGCGAGGTGCTCACCGAGGCGGGCTTCGACCCGAACCTGGTCGCCCTGGCCGCCGAACGCCCCGGCGAGGGCATCGCCAAGACCCTGGCCACCCGCCCCGAGATCCGCATCATCGACTACACCGGCTCCACCGCGTTCGGCGACTGGCTGGAGACCAACGCCCGCCAGGCGCAGGTGTACACGGAGAAGGCCGGCGTCAACACGGTGCTCGTCGAGTCCACCGACGACTACAAGGGCATGCTCTCCAACCTGGCCTTCTCGCTGTCGCTGTACAGCGGCCAGATGTGCACCACCCCGCAGAACCTGCTCATCCCCCGCGACGGCATCCGCACCGACGACGGCACCAGGACCTTCGACGAGGTCGTCGCCGACCTCGCCCGGTCCGTGGACGGCCTCCTCGGCGACGACGCGCGCGCGAACGCCCTGCTCGGCGCCATCGTCAACCCGGATGTGAAGGCCCGCCTGGAGGCGGCCGCGGGGCTCGGCGAGGTCGCCCTCGCGTCACGGCAGATCAGCAACCCGGACTTCCCCGACGCGGTCGTCCGTACGCCCGTGATCGTGAAGCTCGACGGCGCACGCAAGTACTGGGACGGGGCGGACGACGAGGCCGCGTACATGAACGAGTGCTTCGGTCCCGTCTCATTCGCCGTCGCCATGGACTCGGCGGCGGACGCGGTGGAACTGCTGCGCCGCACGATCCGCGAGAAGGGCGCGATGACCGTGGGCGCCTACACCACGGACACCGAGGTCGAGTCGGCCGTGCAGGAGGTCTGCCTGGAGGAGGCCGCGCAGCTCTCGCTGAACCTCACCGGCGGGGTGTACGTCAACCAGACGGCCGCCTTCTCCGACTTCCACGGCTCCGGCGGCAACCCGGCGGCCAACGCGGCGCTCACCGACGGCGCATTCGTCGCCAACCGGTTCCGCACGGTGGAGGTGCGGCGCCAGGCCTAGGGCCCCCTGTCCGAGGGCGCGCTCAGCGAGTGCCGGGCGCGCCTCCGGTGAGGCTCCAGTGGTACAGCGTCATGGCCACACTGGTCGCGAGGTTGTAGCTGGAGACCTGGGGACGCATCGGCAGCGACAGCAGGTGGTCGGTCCGCGCGCGCAGCTCGGCGGACAGGCCGCTGCGCTCCGAGCCGAAGGCCAGCACCGCGTCGTCCGGCAGCTTCAGCCCCCGGATGTCCTCGCCCTCCGGGTCGAGCGCGAACAGCGGCCCCGGCGGCAGCTCGGCCACCGCCAGCCGCTCCACCGCGGTCGCGAAGTGCAGCCCCGCCCCGCCGCGCACCACCGTGGGATGCCACGGGTCGAGCGTGCCGGTGGTGACCACACCGGTCGCCCCGAAACCGGCGGCGAGCCGGATCACCGCTCCCGCGTTGCCCAGGTTGCGCGGGTTGTCGAGGACGACCACGGGAGCGGTGCGCGGCATCCGCTCCAGCGCGCCCAGGTTCGCCTCCCGGGCGGGCCGTACGGCCAGGGCGGCCACGGCGGTGGGATGCGGGCGGGGGACCAGCGAGGCGTACGTCGCCTGCGGGACCTCCGTCAGCAGCGCGTCCAGGGCGTCCCGGACGTCGGGGGCCAGCTCGGCCGCCAGCGCCAGCGCCGCCCGCCGGTCGGCGGTCACCGCCACCGGCACCCGGGCCCCGAAGCGCACCGCGTGCTTGAGCGCGTGGAAGCCGTCGAGCAGCACGGCGGTGTCGGCGAGCCGGTGCCAGACGGACAGCGGATCGGGCCGGGCGCCCGCGTTCTCCGGACGGGCGCTGACGGGATCGGTCATGCCGTGAAGCCTACGCGGGAGCCCCGGCGGCCTCGGCGCCCTCGATCCCCTCGGCCCGCCCGGCGCCCCTGCGGTCCCCGCGGTCCCCGCCGTCGCCACTGTTCTCGTCGGCCTCGGCGCTGCGCCGGTCCCGCTGCGCGGGCAGGACGGGCCCGCCGCGCGGCAGCAGCCGTCCCCACGCGCGTACCGCCCAGCCGCCCAGCCGGCGCAGGAACGACGTCGGCAGGAAGACCGCGTCCGCGGCGATCATCGCCAGCGAGAAGAACGGCAGCCCCAGCACCACGGCGATCACCGCGTGCTCGGTCATCATCACCACCAGCAGGACGTTCTTGACCCGCCGGTTGAGCAGCGTGAACGGGAAGGCGACCTGCACGATGACCGTCCCGTAGGTCACGAGCATCACGATCGTGCCGCTGACGGACATCAGGTCGGCCAGCGCCGGCCAGGGCGAGAAGTAGTCCAGGTGCAGCGGGTAGTAGACCGCGGTGCCGTCCTGCCAGCGCGAGCCCTGGATCTTGTACCAGCCGGCCGTCGCATAGATCAGACAGGCCTCGGCCATGATCACGAACAGCGCGCCGTTGTGCACGATGTTGGTGATGACGTCGAGGAGTATCCGGGGCTCGGCCGACTTCGCACGGCGCCCGACGGCCCACCGCACGGCCGACGCCGTCCACACCGTCCACAGCAGCACCGGCACGGTCGGATCGCCGTCCAGCCGCCCCGCGACGGTCACCCCCACCAGCACCGCCCCGAGCACCGCCCACAGCAGCGGCCCGGTCCGGTCCACCACACGCTCACCGCGCGCCCGGGCCTCCCGGCCCAGCCGGGCACGCCGCTCGTCCAGGGACCACACCTGGCCGCAGCGCGTGAACACCAGGTAGATCGACATCAGGTGCAGGACGTTGTCGCCGCCGTCCCCCATGAAGACACTGCGGTTCTGGAGCGAGAGCACGCCCACCATGAAGAGCACAGACATCGCGCGGGTGCGCCAGCCCAGCAGCAGAGCCGCGGCGGCCAGCACGGCGAGCGCGTAGACGAGCTCGAACCAGACGCGGCTGTCCGTCCACATCAGCGCCGTGAAGGCACCGTTGAGCCCGATCAGCTGCTGGGCGAGGCCGAAGTCCCACGTGCCGTCGGGACCGTACATCTCATGGCGGTGCGGGAACTCGCGCAGCAGGAACAGCAGCCAGGTCGCGCTGAGACCGATGCGGATCACGGCGGTCTGGTACGGGCCGAGGGCCGACCCGGTGACGCGGGCGATGCCGCCGGACACCGACAGGGCGATGCGGTTCACTTCGTGGCCCCCTCGGCCGGGACCGACCACCAGGACAGCACCCGGTACATCGGCTTCAGTGAGATCCGCTCGCCGCTCCACGCGGGCGGGCGCACATTGGTGGTGGCGGAGCGGACCTGGACGCTGTCGACCGTGCCGCCGCGCCCGGCCGCGCCGTCCCGGTCCAGCCGCAGCTCGACGATACGGCGCAGATACGACTCGGAGAGGCTGCCGCGAACTCCCACCGGCCGGTTGTCGGCGTCGTGCGTCGCCGTGAAGAAGTCCCAGGCCCGGCGGAGCTCGTTCTGGTCGACATGGCTGGGGAGCGGATTGGCGTCGATGGCCCGCCCGTCCTCGGCGGACAGGTCGTACCAGCCGGTGGTGTGGAACTCACCGGCCGCCGTACGGACCCGGGCGCGGGCCTGGACCGCGATGTTCTGCTGGAGCGGATTGGGCGCGAACAGCTTCCAGTTCTGCTCGAACTCCGGGTAGATCCACTCCTCGATCGCCTTGCCGTGCTTCTTGCTGACCGTGTTCGACGGGGCGACATGCATGAACACCATGCCGAGGTGCACGCAGACGGTGACTGCGACGACGGCGAGCGCCAGGGCGGCGGCTATCTGGTAGCGGGGCGAGAGGGCGGCGACATCGGTGCGCGGCTCGGAAGGCGGTCCGATCGGCACGTCGTCCGGTGCCGTCGCGGCGGGCTCGGGCGTTGCGGCGGACTCGGGCGCGGCTGCCGGTCCGGTCGGGGCGGGCGTCCCGGCCGGCGCCGTCGGCTCGCGCCCGGCGTCCGCCGGACCCGCCTCCTCGGTCCCGCGCATGGTCACCCCGGCTCCCTGCGCAGGTGGGGTGCCCGGCCCGGGCGAGGCGCTCCCGCCACCGCCGGCCGCGTCCGTTCCGCCGTACGCATCCATTCCGCCCCGTTCCCCGATCGCCGTCCGTGTTCCGGCCCCCGGCCGCAGGGCACCGTACCGCCCCACGCGCACCGCGCCCCACGGCGGTCGCACGCGAAACGTTACTCAGGCCCGCCCGCACCGCACAGCCCCGTACGACCCCGCACAGCGCCTGCACGGCGCCGCGGAGGCTCTGTACGGCAGCGCGCGGGCTCCGTACGGCACCGCGCCGTGGGCCGGTCCGACGGGCAGGCAGGCCGGCCGGCGGCGCCGGGACTGTCGCCCATCTCACCATGGGCACCACGGCACCCCGCGCGCGGCCGCTCACCGACCGCCCCGAGCGGCTGACGCCCTGCGACGACGGCTTCGACGGGGTCTCCGGCGGCTTCGGGGCCACGGCGGGCACGGCGGGCACGGCAGCGCGGCGGCGCGGCGGCCCGGCGACACGGCAGCGCGGCCGCACGACGGCACGGCGGCTGACGCCCTGCGACGACGGCTTCGACGGGGTCTCCGGCGGCTTCGGGGCCACGGCGGGCACGGCAGCGCGGCGGCGCGGCGGCGCGGCGGCCCGGCGACACGGCAGCGCGGCCGCACGACGGCACGGCGGCCCGGCGGCCCGGCGGCCCGGCGGTCGAGTCCGCCGTCGTGCCGCGCTTGCGCTCTCCCACCGTTCCCTTCTCCTAGAACCTGTTCTATCTTGACGGTCCGTCAGATCAGGCCGTCGGCCCGGCACGTCATGGCCGGGGTGCGCGTGGGAGGACAGGGACCGTGGACTTCACCTTCACCGAGGAGCAGCAGGCGGCGGCCGAGGCGGCACAGGGGGTGTTCGCCGGGGTCGCGCCCGACGGGGTGCCCAGCCCCGCGCTCACCCGGGGAGCCGCCGTCGCCGACGACTTCGACCGGGCGCTGTGGGCCCGGCTCGCCGACGCGGACCTGCTGAGTCTGCTGCTGGACCCCGAGTACGGCGGGGCCGGTCTCGACCCCGTCGCGCTGTGTCTGGTGCTGCGCGAGTCGGCGAAGGTACTGGCCCGGGTGCCGCTGCTGGAGAGCTGCGCGGCCGCCGCCGCCGTGCAGGCCTACGGCGGACCGGCCGCCGGCGGTGCGGCGGCGCCGAAGGCCGCACTGCTCACGGCGGTGGGGCGGGGCGAGATCGTCCTGACCGTCGCCTCCCACGGCCGCACCGGCCACGATCCGGCCGAGCTCGCCGTGACAGCCCGCCAGGACGGCGACTGCTGGATCCTCGACGGCGTCCAGACGGCCGTGCCGTGGGCGCACGGCGCGGACTACACGGTCGTACCCGCCCATGTGCCCGCCCACCTGGCCCCGCGCACCGGAACCGACCGCGCGGACACCGGCCACGCCGAGGCCGGCCGTACGATCCTCGCCCTGGTCCCGCGCGATCACACGGGGGTCGTACGCGCCGAGCAGGTGTCCACCACCGGCGAACGGCTCGCCGAGGTGCGCCTGGAGTCCGCGCGGATCGGGGCGGCCGACGTCATCGACGCCGACGGCGCCTGGGAGTGGCTGCGCGGGCTGCTGACGACGGGCACGTGCGCGCTCGCGCTCGGGCTGGGCGAGAACGTGCTGCGGATGACCGCGGAGTACACCGGCAGGCGCGAGCAGTTCGGCTTCCCCGTGGCCACCTTCCAGGCCGTCGCCGTGCAGGCCGCCGACCGTTACATCGACCTGCGGGCGATGGAGGCCACCCTGTGGCAGGCCGCGTGGCGGATCGCCTCCGGGACGCAGGGCGCGCTGCCGACGGCCGGTGACATCGCGGTCGCCAAGATCTGGGCCTCGGAGGGGGTGCGCCGGATCGTGCAGACGGCACAGCATCTGCACGGCGGATTCGGCGCCGACGTCGAATACCCGCTGCACCGGTACCACGCCTGGGCCAAGCATCTGGAACTGGCGCTCGGTCCGGCGGCTGCCCACGAGGAGGCACTGGGCGACCTGCTGGCCGCCCATCCGCTCGGCTGAACCCCGGGCCCGCGGGCCCTCTCGGCCGCGAGACCCCTGAACCGCTACAGGACGTGTCCGGGCCGGCCCTCGTCCGTCACGACGGGGCGGCCCGCGGCGGCCCAGACCTGCATGCCGCCGTCGACGTTCACGGCGTCGATGCCCTGCTGGACCAGGTACATCGTGACCTGGGCCGAACGCCCGCCGGAACGGCAGACGACATGGACGCGGCCGTCCTGGGGCGCCGCCTCGGTCAGCTCGCCGTACCGGGCCACGAACTCGCTCATGGGCAGGTGCAGCGCTCCTTCGGCGTGGCCCGCCTGCCACTCGTCGTCCTCGCGGACGTCCAGCAGAAAGTCGTCGTCCTTGAGGTCCGCGACCTCGACCGTGGGCACACCAGCTCCGAAACTCATGCCACCGACGCTACCCGAAGCACCTCGAGTCCCGGCCGGGGCTACCCCAGCAGCTCGGCCAGCTCCGCCTCACGGGCGGCGACATCGGCCAGGAGCTTCTCGGCGATCTCGTCCAGCAGGGCGTCGGGGTCGTCCGGAGCGAGCCGCAGCATCTCCCCGATCGCGCTGATCTCCAGCTCCCGCGCGAGGTGCGTGAGCATCTCCTTGCGCTCGGCCAGCCATTCCAGGCGGGCGTAGAGCTCCTCGCTGGGGCTGGGGGCCCGCTCGGCGGGCGCCGGACCGGCCGCCCACTCCTCGGCCAGCTCACGCAGCAGGTTCTCGTCGCCACGGGCGTAGGCGGCGTTGACCCGGGTGATGAACTCCTCGCGGCGCCGGCGCTCGCCCTCCTCCTGGGCCAGGTCGGGGTGGGCCTTGCGGGCCAGTTCGCGGTAGAGCTTGCGGACCTCGTCGCTGGGGCGCACCCGCTGCGGGGGCCGCACCGGCTGGTCCGTGAGCATCGCCACGGCCTCCGGGAACAGGCCTTCGCCGTCCATCCAGCCGTGGAACAGCTCCTCGACACCCGGCATCGGCAGCACCCGCGCGCGGGCGTCCTGCGCCTTGCGCAGATCCTCGGGGTCACCGGTGCGGGCGGCCTTGGCCTCCGCTATCTGCGCTTCCAGCTCGTCGAGCCGGGCGTACATCGGGCCGAGCTTCTGGTGATGGAGGCGCGAGAAGTTCTCGACCTCCACACGGAAGGTCTCCACCGCGATCTCGTACTCGATCAGCGCCTGCTCGGCGGCCCGAACGGCCCGCTCCAGCCGCTCCTCGGGCCGTGCCTGCTCAGCTTCCGGGGTCGTCACCCGAACAGCGTAGGCCACGGTCGGGCCGGTCCGGTTCCACAGGGCCGGGACAGACCGTCCGCACCCGGGCCGCACCCGGGCCACGGCAGGGTCCCGTCACGTACCCACCAGGCGGCCGCCGGACCTCACACGCCCGTCTCCGCCGGGATGCGGCCCGCCCGTACCGCCGCCACGAGCCGGGCGTGGTCCGCCTCCGTGCGGTCGGCGTAGGCGACGGCGAAGGCTGCGATCGCCTCGTCCAGCTCCTCGTTCTTGCCGCAGTAGCCGGCGATCAGGCGCGGGTCGGCGCTGTGCGAGTGGGCGCGGGCCAGCAGGGCGCCGGTCATCCGGCCGTAGTCGTCGACCTGGTCGGCGGCGAGCGCGGCCGGGTCGACGCTTCCCTTGCGGTTGCGGAACTGCCGGACCTGGAAGGGCCGGCCCTCGACCGTCGTCCAGCCCAGCAGGATGTCGCTGACGACCTGCATCCGCTTCTGGCCGAGGACGACCCGGCGGCCCTCGTGCTCGACCCGGGGCACCTCGAACCCGGCGCTCACCAGGTGCGGCACCAGCGCCGACGCCCGTGCCTCCTTCACCTGGAGGACCAGGGGCTCACCACGGTGGTCCAGCAGCAGCACCACGTACGACCGGGTGCCCACACTGCCCGTGCCGACGATGCGGAAGGCGACGTCGTGCACCGCGTGCCGGGCCAGCAGCGGGAGACGGTCCTCGGAGAGCGTGTCCAGGTACGGCTCCAGGGCCGCGGCGACCGCCGCGGCCTCGGCGTCCGCGACGCCCCGCAGCACCGGGGGCGCGTCGACGAAGCGGCGGCCGCCGTCCGCGGTCGGTTCGGTCGACTTGGCCGCGAAGCGCCCGCTGGTGTTGGCCCGCGCCTTCTCGGAGACCCGCTCCAGCGTGCCGAGCAGGTCATGGGCGTCGGTGTGGGAGACCAGTTCCTCGTCCGCAATGGCGTTCCACGCGTCCAGCACCGGGAGCTTGGCCAGCAGGCGCATGGTGCGCCGGTAGGCGCCCACCGTGTCCCGTGCCGCCTTGCGGCAGGTGTCCTCGTCGGCGCCGGCCTCCCGGCCCGCGAGCACGAGCGAGGCGGCGAGCCGCTTGAGGTCCCACTCCCAGGGGCCGTGCACGGTCTCGTCGAAGTCGTTGAGGTCGATGACCAGGCCGCCGCGGGCGTCGCCGTACAGACCGAAGTTCGCGGCGTGCGCGTCGCCGCAGATCTGCGCGCGGATCCCGGTCATGGGCGTGCGGGCCAGGTCGTACGCCATGAGACCCGCCGAACCCCGCAGGAACGCGAACGGGGTGGCCGCCATCCTGCCCACCCGGATCGGTGTGAGCTCCGCGATACGGCCCTGGTTGGACTCCTCCACCGCGGCGACCGCGTCGGGCCGTGACGCGTCGAGGTCCAGCTCGGCATGGGCCGCACGGGGCACCCGGCGCCGCAGCGCCTTCCCCTCCTCCTTGGGCGACCCCGCCACGGGCCACACGGCGAAGCCCCGCACCGTGGACAGCCGCCGGGCCACCACCGGCGCCACCGGTTCCGCCGGCCGCTCCTGCGCCACCGCCCGTTCCGGCACCGCCGAACGCGCCGACTGCCCCGGCACCACCGGTTCCACGCCGAGCTCCGCCGCCGCGACGGCCTCCGCCGATCCGGCGGACCCCACCGGCTCCGCCAACTCCGCACCGAACTCGGCCATGACGACCGCCTCCCCCGCACCCGTGCAAGAACTTCCATGAACATCAATGCGTGCTGACCGTACCGCCGGTGGCCGAAACGCGTCAGACCCTGTGGACAACCACCCGCAGAACACCCACTCCGGGCGCCGGTCCGACCGGTCCTGGCCTCTCCGTACCTTTCGGACCTCCGTACCTTTCGGACCTCCGCACCTTTCGGACCTCCGGCGCTCCGGCCCGCCCGGCCGCCTCAACCCCGGGCGCCGTCCAGCACCATCCGGTACCAGGGCGTGTACCGGGAGAAGGCCTGCGCGAAGTCCGGTCCGGGCGCGGCGGCCAGGTCGGACCAGAGCGGCCCGCCGTCGAACCAGTGGTCGGTGACGAGCATGCCGAGCGCGTGCCGCAGGCGCGGCTCGCCGTCCAGCAGGTCCTGGGCCTGCCGCACGGTCAGGTCCCGCTCCGGCCAGGTGAGTCCGGTGCAGTCGGCCACCGCGCGCAGCAGGTCCCGCGCGGTCACCGGCTCCGCGGGGGCGACGTGGTAGACGGACGCGGTCAGGCTCGCTCGGGGGGCGAGTCCCGCCATGACCGCCAGGCGGGCCAGGTCGTGCACGGAGACCACGGACAGCCGCGCGGTCCAGCCCTCGACCGTGCCGGGCAGGGCGCGCAGCAGACCGCTCAGGCCGGGGACGAACCAGAGGTCGCCCGGACCGTGGACGAGATGCGGGCGGAGCACGATCCCGTCCGCGGCGAGCACGGCGTCCTCGGCGACGGCCCGGGTCGCCGAGGTCGGCGACTGCGGGTTGCGCACCAGGTCCTGCGGGCGGGCCCGGCCGTAGGTGCCCCGCCCGTAGACGGACGCCGTGCTGATCTGGACGATGCGGGACACCCCGGCCCGCCGGGCCTCGGCGACCAGGGCCTGCGTACCCCGGGCATTGACGCGCTCGTTGTCCTGCGGACCGCCGCCGATCCGCGCGGCACAGTGCAGCAGCACGTCCACCCCGGCGCACACTCCGCGCAGCGAGCCGGGGTCGCCGAGATCGGCCTCGACGGTCACGGGCTCCCGCGCGCCGGGCGGCGGCTGTCCCGCGAAGCCGGGCAGCGGTCTGCGATGAACCATCAGCCGCAGGTCCACGCCCAGGCGGCGGGCCTCGCCGGCCACGTGGCTGCCGACGAATCCGGCGGCTCCGGTGATCAGGACGGTGGGTGACACGGAACACTCCCTCCGCGGGACACACGATCTGGACGGCGGGCGCCCTGGAACTCCCCTGCGGGACGCAGGCCCCCCACGGGACGCAGAACTGTCCCTGTGGGGCACAGGCCCCCTCGGAACACAGAACTCCCTCTTGCGGGACACAGAATGCCCTGCGCGCGGCACCGCGCCGGGACGGAGGGCGGATCGGCAGGACCGCCAACTCACCTGACACCGGGCGCACTTCACACCGCCCGTGACTCTCCCGCCCGGCGGACGGCCCGACCGAAGCATGCCCGGGGCAGCCAGGTTCCGCCCCACGGACAGCACATAACGGTCACTCCGGGGGGCGACCCGGACACGGAACGCACTCATCGGCACCGCGAAGCCCGCCCATGGCCCCAGTCCGCGAAAAAAGAGCCCCTCCGGGCACTGAGACCTTCCTCACAATCCACCCGCGACTTGTGGGAGCGGAGCAAGTGAAGATCCACATCGGGGATCGGGTACCCGGCGGCTCCGGGCCGGCGACTCCGGACCCGCACTCTCCCGCCGCCGGCCCCGGTCGAAGGCTCCGGGCCCGACAACAGCCCCCGGGTTTCGCCCCGTAACGCGAAACGGCCGGTACCGTAATCGGTACCGACCGTTTCGTCTGGTGCGCGAGGGGGGAGTTGAACCCCCACGCCCTTGCGGGCACTGGAACCTGAATCCAGCGCGTCTGCCTATTCCGCCACCCGCGCATTGGGTGTGTCTTCCGGCTCCGTTCCTTTTCGGTGCGGCGCCTTCCGACATGCAGAACATTAGCACGCGGTCCGGGGTGCGTTCACATCCCTTTCCCCTGGGCAGGCGGTGAGCAGCGGCACAGCCGGTCCGCCGGTGCCGGTGCCGGTGCGGCTACGTCTCGACACGTACCGGTTCACGTATCAACCTCGTACCGGTACCGCCCGTCTGACCAGGAGCCGGTCAGGGTGCGCAGCCGGGTGCGGGACACTGGTCTGCGGCCCCCTCTACGATCCTGGGCAAGAAGAGTTCGAAGGGGAGTTCCGCAGGGAAGCTCGCAGGCGTCGACACCCGTCGACCGAGCCGACAGGGGGAACCAGCCGATCGAGCGGCGCGTGGATACGATCAGTAAGCAGTACGAGCAGTACAAGCACCGGACAAGGCACAGGCACAGGCACAGCGGCAACGACGGAGGAGGTGCCCCATGGGAGTCCTGAAGAAGTTCGAGCAGCGCCTCGAAGGTCTGGTCAACGGCACCTTCGCCAAGGTCTTCAAGTCCGAGGTCCAGCCCGTGGAGATCGCCGGCGCGCTCCAGCGCGAGTGCGACAACAACGCCACGATCTGGAACCGCGACCGCACGGTCGTCCCCAACGACTTCATCGTGGAGCTGAGCACGCCCGACTTCGAGCGCCTCAGCCCCTACTCCGGCCAGCTCGGCGACGAGCTCGCCGGCATGGTGCGCGACTACGCCAAGCAGCAGCGCTACACCTTCATGGGGCCGATCAAGGTCAACCTGGAGAAGGCCGCCGACCTGGACACCGGCCTGTACCGGGTGCGCAGCCGTACGCTCGCCTCGTCCAGCAGTCAGCAGGCACCGCAGGCCCCCGACCCGTCCGCGAGCGGCCGGCGTCCGGGCGGCTACGGCTACCCGCAGCCCGGCGCAGGGGCCGCGCCCCCCATGCCGGCCGCACCGCCGCCCGGCGCGGGCCCGCGCCCCGGTGGCTACGGCTACCCGCAGCCCGCCCAGCCCGGCGGACCGGCCCAGGGCGCACGCACGCGCTACTGGGTCGAGGTCAACGGCGCGCGTCACCAGATTTCCCGCCCGACCCTGGTGCTGGGCCGCAGCACCGAGGCCGACGTGCGGATCGACGACCCCGGCGTATCCCGTCGGCACTGTGAGATCCGGACCGGAACGCCCTCGACGATCCAGGATCTCGGGTCCACCAACGGCATCGTGGTGGACGGGCAGCACACCACCCGCGCTACGCTCCGCGACGGCTCGCGGATCGTCGTGGGCAGCACCACCATCATTTACCGGCAAGCCGAAGGGTGAAGCGGGGGCAATGTCAGAGCTGACCCTCACGGTCATGCGGCTGGGTTTCCTGGCCGTACTGTGGCTGTTCGTGATCGTGGCCGTGCAGGTCATCCGCAGCGACCTGTTCGGTACGCGTGTCACCCAGCGCGGAGCGCGGCGGGAGGCCGCCCGGCCTCAGGCGCAGACCGGCCGACAGGCGGCGGCGCCTCCGCAGCAGCGCCAGCAGGCCGCCGGCGGCCGCCAGCGCCGCAACGCCCCCACCAAGCTGGTGGTGACCGAGGGCACCCTCACCGGTACCACCGTCGCGCTGCAGGGCCAGACCATCACCCTGGGCCGGGCGCACGACAGCACGATCGTGCTGGACGACGACTACGCCTCCAGCCGCCATGCCAGGATCTACCCGGACCGGGACGGTCAGTGGATCGTCGAGGACCTGGGTTCCACCAACGGCACGTACCTCGACCGGAGCCGGCTGACGACTCCCACGCCGATTGCGCCGGGGGCGCCGATCCGCATCGGCAAGACCGTCATCGAGCTGCGGAAGTAGTACGACAATGAGCGAGCGGAGCGAGCACGCAGGCGCGGTCCACACCCCGGACCCCGGCGCGCTCCCGACCGGAGGGTGGGCACCGTGCGGATGTACCCGGAGCCGACGGGCGAGGTGCGCATGAGTCTCTCACTGCGCTTCGCCGCCGGATCGCACAAAGGCATGATCCGGGAGGGCAACGAGGACTCCGGCTACGCCGGTCCCCGCCTGCTCGCGATCGCCGACGGAATGGGCGGCGCCGCCGCCGGCGAGGTCGCCTCCTCCGAGGCGATCTCCACCATCGTCGCTCTCGACGAGGACATCCCCGGCTCCGACGTCCTGACCTCGCTCGGCACCGCCGTCCAGCGGGCCAACGACCAGCTGCGCGCCATGGTCGAGGAGGACCCCCAGCTCGAAGGCATGGGCACGACGCTCACCGCCCTGCTGTGGACCGGCCAGCGACTGGGCCTGGTCCACGTGGGCGACTCGCGCGCGTACCTGCTGCGCGACGGCGTCCTCACCCAGATCACCCAGGACCACACCTGGGTGCAGCGCCTGGTCGACGAGGGACGCATCACCGAGGAGGAGGCGACCACGCACCCGCAGCGCTCGCTCCTCATGCGCGCGCTCGGCAGCGGCGAGCACGTCGAGCCCGACCTGTCGATCCGCGAGGTCCGGGCCGGCGACCGCTACCTGATCTGCTCCGACGGACTGTCCGGGGTCGTCTCCCACCAGACGATGGAGGACACCCTCGCCAGCTACCAGGGCCCGCAGGAGACCGTGCAGGAGCTGATCCAGCTCGCGCTGCGCGGCGGCGGACCCGACAACATCACCGTCATCGTCGCCGACGTCCTCGACCTGGACACCGGTGACACCCTCGCCGGGCAGCTCTCCGACACTCCTGTCGTGGTCGGCGCGGTAGCCGAGAACCAGAACCAGCTGCACGACAACGGCATCATGCAGACGCCCGCCGGACGCGCCTCCGGCCTCGGCCGCCAGGTGCCCGGACAGGGCGGCGGCGGCGAGTTCGGCCCGCCCGGCTCCGGCGACACCACCGGCTACATCCCGGCCGGCAGCTTCGGCGACTACACCGACGACGACTTCGTCAAGCCCGGCAAGGGCCGCAGGTGGCTGAAGAGATCCTTCTACAGCGTCCTGGCCCTCGCCGTGATCGGCGGCGGCCTGTACGGCGGCTACCGCTGGACGCAGACGCAGTACTACGTCGGCACCAAGGGCGAGCACGTGGCCCTGTACCGCGGTATCAGCCAGGACCTGGCGTGGGTCTCGCTGTCGAAGGTGGAGAAGGACCACCCCGACATCGAACTCAAGTACCTGCCGCCCTACCAGCAGAAGCTGGTCCAGGCCACGATCGCCGAAGGCAACCTGGGCACCGCCCAGAAGAAGATCGACGAACTGTCGGTCCAGGCCTCCGCGTGCAAGAAGGAAGCACAGCGCCGCACCGCCGAGAGCGAGAACAGCGCCAAGACGGGCCAGGGCGAGGCCGGAGGCACCACGGGAACCACCAGCACCTCCCGCACGTCCAAGGCATCGCCGTCGCCGAACGCGTCGGCATCGACGTCCCCGACCCCGTCCAAGTCCGCGACCGCCACTCCCAGCCCCGGCCCCAGCCTCTCGGAGGAGGAGCAGAAGGTCGTCTCGCTGTGCGGTAAGCAGTAGGCAAGCCGTGAGAGGCCCCGTCACACGATGAGCAGTACTACCAACTCGCCGACGCACCACACGTCCACGATCGGCTCGATCGGCACCCCGAGCCGGCGCAACACCGAGCTCGCGCTCCTGGTGTTCGCCGTCGTCATCCCGGTGTTCGCCTACGCCAACGTGGGCCTGGCCATCGACGACAAGGTGCCGTCCGGCCTGCTGAGCTACGGTCTCGGCCTCGGCCTCCTGGCCGGCGTCGCCCACCTCGCCGTACGCAAGTTCGCCCCGTACGCGGACCCGCTGCTGCTGCCGCTGGCCACGCTGCTGAACGGGCTCGGACTCGTCGTCATCTGGCGGCTGGACCAGTCCAAACTGCTCCAGTCCATCCAGCAGGCAGGCACCGCCGCACCCCGGCAGCTGATGTACACCGCCATGGGCATCGCGCTGTTCATCGTCGTCCTGGTCTTCCTCAAGGACCACCGCACCCTGCAGCGCTACACCTACATCTCCATGGTCGGCGCGCTGGTGCTGCTGCTCCTGCCGCTGGTCCCCGGCCTCGGTGCCAACATCTACGGCGCCAAGATCTGGATCCACGTCGGCAGCTTCTCCATCCAGCCCGGAGAGTTCGCCAAGATCGTCCTGGCGATCTTCTTCGCCGGCTATCTCATGGTCAAGCGCGACGCGCTCGCCCTCGCCAGCCGCCGCTTCATGGGCCTGTACCTGCCGCGCGGCCGCGACCTCGGCCCGATCCTGGTCGTCTGGTTCATGTCGATCCTGATCCTGGTCTTCGAGACCGACCTCGGCACCTCGCTGCTGTTCTTCGGAATGTTCATCGTCATGCTGTACGTCGCCACCGAGCGGACCAGCTGGATCGTCTTCGGTCTGCTGATGTCCGCGGGCGGCGCGGTCGGCGTGGCCAGCTTCGAACCCCACGTCCAGCAGCGCGTCCAGGCCTGGCTCGACCCGATGGGCGAGTACGCCCTCAGCCGTAAGGGCGTCGCAGGCCACTCCGAGCAGGCCATGCAGGCCCTGTGGGCGTTCGGCTCCGGCGGCACCCTCGGCACCGGCCTCGGCCAGGGCCACTCCGAACTGATCCGGTTCGCCGCCAACTCCGACTTCATCCTCGCCACCTTCGGCGAGGAGCTGGGCCTCGCCGGCATCATGGCGCTCCTGCTGATCTACGGCCTGATCGTGGAACGCGGCGTGCGCACCGCCCTCGCCGCCCGCGACCCGTTCGGCAAGCTGCTCGCCATCGGCCTGTCCGGCGCCTTCGCCCTCCAGGTGTTCGTCGTCGCCGGCGGTGTGATGGGCCTCATCCCGCTGACCGGTATGACCATGCCGTTCCTGGCGTACGGCGGTTCCTCCGTCATCGCCAACTGGGCCCTGATCGGCATCCTGCTCCGCATCAGCGACACCGCGCGCCGCCCGGCCCCCGCCCCCGCCTCCAACCCCGACGCCGAGATGACCCAGGTGGTCCGCCCGTGAACAAGCCCCTGCGCCGAATCGCGATCTTCTGCGGTCTCCTGGTCCTCACCCTGCTCCTGCGCGACAACTGGCTCCAGTACGTCAAGGCCGACACCCTGGCCTCCGACACGGACAACCGCCGCGTCAACATCACGCGCTACGCCAGCCCGCGCGGCGACATCATCGTCGACGGCAAGGCCATCACCGGCTCCGTCGAGTCGGGCGACAACGACTTCAAGTACAAGCGCACCTGGAAGGACGGCGCCATGTGGGCGCCGGTCACCGGGTTCTCCTCGCAGGCCTTCGGCGCCAACCAGCTCGAGAAGCTCGAGGACGGCATCCTCACCGGCACCGACAACCGGCTCTTCTTCCGCAACACCCTGGACATGATCACGGGCAAGCAGAAGGAGGGCGGCAGCGTCGTCACCACCCTCAACGCCGCCGCCCAGAAGGCCGCCTACAAGGGCCTGGGCGACAAGAAGGGCGCCGTCGCCGCGATCGACCCGGCCACCGGCAAGATCCTCGCCCTGGTCTCCACGCCCTCGTACGACCCGTCGACCTTCGCCGGCACCTCGGACAGCGACCAGAAGGCCTGGAACAAGGTCCTGAAGAAGAACAACCCCGACGACCCGATGCTCAACCGGGCCCTGCGCGAGACCTACCCGCCCGGCTCCACCTTCAAGGTCGTCACCGCCGCCGCCGCGCTGGAGAACGGCGTGGTCTCCGGCATCGACGACGCCACCAAGACGCCGGACCCGTTCAGGCTCCCGCAGTCCAGCACCAACCTCACCAACGAGCACGGTGCCTGCAAGAACGCCGACCTGCGCTACGCGCTGATGGTGTCCTGCAACACGGTCTTCGCGAAGATGGCCGACAACGTCGGCAACGCCAAGATGATCGAGCAGGCCGAGAAGTTCGGCTTCAACAACGCCACGCTCGACACCCCGGTGCGCGCCGCCGAGAGCATCTACCCCAAGGACAACCAGCCGCAGAACGCCCTCGACGGCATCGGCCAGGGCTCCAACCGGGCCACCCCGCTCCAGATGGCCATGGTCGCCTCGGCCGTCGCCAACAACGGCAAGCTGATGCAGCCCTACATGGTCGACCAGCTGCGCGCCTCCAACCTCGACGTCATCGAGACGAACGAGCCCAAGGAGCTCTCCCAGGCCATCTCCTCCGAGACCGCCCAGAAGCTCCAGCAGATGATGGAGACGGTCGTCAACAACCCCCAGGGCACCGGCGGCAAGGCGAAGATCTCCGGCGTCACCGTGGGCGGCAAGACCGGTACCGCCCAGCACGGCCTCAACAACAGCGAGAAGCCGTACGCCTGGTTCATCTCGTACGCCAAGCTGTCCGACGGCAGCAGCCCGGTCGCCGTCGCCGTCGTCGTCGAGGACGGCGCCGCCAACCGCGGCGACATCACCGGTGGTGGTCTCGCAGGTCCGATCGCAAGGGACGTGATGAAGGCAGTCATCGACAGCAAGAAGTGACCCCGCTCACGTCCCCTTCACATCGGTGCACGTTGCGATACCGGTCCTGTATCGGGTGACGGGCTAGGCCAGGTCACATAGACCGATCCGGGTACGGTATGCCCGGACGACAGCCGCCGACCGCACAGACGTGCGGGTCGGGACCGACGGAGAGGGCTGGTAGGTAGCTATGGAAGAGCCGCGTCGCCTAGGCGGCCGGTACGAGCTGGGCCATGTGCTCGGCCGTGGTGGCATGGCGGAGGTCTACTTCGCGCATGACACCCGGCTCGGCCGCACGGTGGCGGTGAAGACGCTGCGCGCAGACCTCGCACGCGATCCGTCCTTCCAGGCCCGGTTCCGCCGGGAGGCCCAGTCGGCCGCCTCGCTCAACCATCCCGCGATCGTCGCGGTCTACGACACGGGCGAGGACTACATCGACGGGGTCTCGATCCCGTACATCGTCATGGAGTACGTCGACGGCTCCACTCTGCGTGAGCTCCTGCACAGCGGCCGCAAGCTGCTGCCCGAGCGCACGCTGGAGATGACCATCGGCATCCTCCAGGGCCTGGAGTACGCCCACCGCAGCGGCATCGTGCACCGTGACATCAAGCCGGCCAACGTCATGCTGACGCGCAACGGCCAGGTCAAGGTCATGGACTTCGGCATCGCCCGCGCCATGGGCGACTCCGGCATGACCATGACCCAGACCGCGGCGGTCATCGGCACCGCCCAGTACCTCTCGCCGGAGCAGGCCAAGGGCGAGCAGGTCGACGCCCGCTCCGACCTGTACTCCACCGGCTGCCTGCTGTACGAGCTGCTGACCGTCCGGCCGCCCTTCGTGGGCGACTCCCCGGTCGCGGTCGCCTACCAGCACGTCCGGGAGGAGCCGCAGTCCCCGAGCGTCTTCGACCCCGAGATCACGCCGGAGATGGACGCGATCGTCCTCAAGGCACTGGTCAAGGACCCCAACTACCGCTACCAGTCCGCCGACGAGATGCGCGCCGACATCGAGGCCTGCCTCGACGGCCAGCCGGTGGCGGCCACCGCGGCGATGGGCTCGGTCGGCTACGGCGGCTACGGCGACGACCAGGCGACGACCGCCCTGCGCGCCGACGGCGGCGCCACCACGATGATGCCGCCCATGAGCCCGGGAGGCGGTGGCGGCTACGACTACGACGACCGCCCCGACCGGCGCCGCCAGAAGAAGAACAACACCTCGACGGTCCTGCTGGCGGTCGCGGCCGTCCTGGTCCTCGTGGGCGCCATCCTGATCGGCAAGTGGGCGTTCGGCGGCGGTGGCGCGGGCAACGACACCGTCAGCATGCCCAGCTTCGTCGACCAGACCCAGGCCCAGGCGCAACAGATGGCGGACAACGCCGACCTGAAGATCACCATCGCCAAGAAGCCCTGCGAGAACACCGAGACCGGCAAGGTCTGCTCACAGGACCCGACGGCGGGCACCGAGGTCAAGAAGCAGTCCACCGTCAACCTGGTCGTCTCGACCGGGGCGCCGAAGGTGGCCGTGCCGAACGTCGTCGGCAAGAAGGTCGACGACGCCAAGGGCATCCTCGAGTCCGACAAGTACCAGTTCAACGTCAAGACCAAGGACAAGGTGTCCACCCTGGAGGCGGGCACCGTCCTCGAGTCGGATCCGGAGCTCGGCAAGGAGGTCGAGAAGGGCTCCACGATCACGCTGACGGTCGCCAAGGCCGAGGAGAAGTCCACCGTCCCGGACGTCCTGGGCAGGGGCTGTGACGACGCGGTGGCCCAGATGGAGGCCAACAACCTCACCGGCAACTGCGTCGAGGTGGACACCGACGACCAGAACCAGGTCGGCAAGGTCATCTCGACCGTCCCGGAGCGCGGCACCCAGGCCGACAAGGGCTCCACGGTCCAGATCCAGATCGGCAAGGCCAAGCAACAGCAGCAGGTCCAGGTCCCGAACATCCAGGGCCAGAAGCTGAAGGACGCCAAGCAGATGCTGGCGCAGGCGGGCCTCAACGTCGGCAACATCCAGGGCTCCCAGGACGACGACGCGACCGTCTTCAGCTCCGACCCCGGCCAGGGCAACACGGTCCCGACGGGCACGACGGTCAACCTGATCGCCGTGAAACAGGGCAACAACGGCGGCGGGAACTTCTTCGGCGGCAACACCGGCTGACGGCAGGACCGCCCGAACGGCAACCGCACCACGGC
>NZ_JBEOWS010000134.1:0-23081 GCF_040296125.1 Streptomyces sp. NPDC002265
GCCCCGTCTTCTCGTAGCGGGGACAGGATTTGAACCTGCGACCTCTGGGTTATGAGCCCAGCGAGCTACCGAGCTGCTCCACCCCGCGTCGGTAGTGCCACTCTACACGCCGGTCAAGGCGAGGCGATCGCATTTTCTCGGCCCACCGGCCCTCGGCGGCTTCCTACCGCCTGGAGCAGGCGGAGACCTCCACGCCGATGAAGCTCCCTCAGCACACGGCCGCCCTCGAACGAAAGCGGCCGCGACGCAAACGTCGAGCACGTCCATGGTGACCTGGGCGAATCCCAGGAGGCCGTCAGATCTCGCACAGCGCTCATCACAACACCTGACGCGACATCGGTTGCGACGGCGCACCGTTCAGCGGTCCACGGCGGGCAGGTGAGCCAGGCCGGTTTCGGTCATGATGCGGTCGACGGTCTCGTACAGGGCGCTGTCGGCGCCGATGACGGACTCGATGCCGCCGGGCAGCAGATCGCGTGCCCTATACCAGTCACGCAGCTGCGTCTCGCTGACATCGTCGGCAATCGGCTTGGTGACATGCCGGGCGAGGGTTTCACCGAACGGCACGTCCAGGTAGTAGCTGTGGGTCGGACCACGGTGGTCGGCGCGCAGCCGGGTGAGCATGTCGCCGTAGTGGTCGGCGTAGAGGATGCCTTCGACGACGACGTGGTAGCCGGCGTCCAGGGCGTACCGGGCGGTCAAGTCGATCAGGCCGATGTTCGCGGCGCCGGGCCGGTCGCGCTCTCGGAGCACGATGCGGCGGAGGTTGTCCTGGCCGACCAGGGCCAGGCCGCGGCCGAACCGCTCGCGCAGGCCGACCGCGGTGGACGACTTCCCCGAGGCGCTGTTGCCGCGCAGAACGATCAGCCGGGTTTCTTCGGTTCCCACCATCACGGCGATCACACTACCGACGGTCGCCGCCAGCACCCGGGGCGATCGGGAAGGCGCGTGGAAGCCGCGGTACTGCCGTTTCTGGCGCCCCGCTGATCGTCAGGGGTCACGTACGCCCTTTCCCTGCTGGTGCGATCGGGCGGTTCGTCGGCTGATCTCGGCGGCGTAGGCGGCCCGGTCTCCGGCGCGGCCCGCTGCCATTCGACGGTGATGTCGATGCCGAGGGCGCGGGCGAGAACCGCTGCGGGTAGCTCGTCGGCAAGTTAGAAGAGGGCGGTCGAGTGGGTCGCGAGCCGGGTGCCGAGTCTGCGGAGCCGTTCGCCCATGTCCCAGGCGTTGATCGGGCGGCCGGGCTGGTTTCCGGGGGCGACTGCCCTCGGCGCTTCCGGTTCGCGGACGGCGTACGTTGGACGTACCGAGGGCTTCACGCATTCCGACGTCACGCCGGGTCGTCCTCGGCGACAGACGAATCCGGGCCGCCCCAGCAGTCGGCTCGAGACGGGTCGGCCTCATGTCCGCCGCGGTCGAAGCGACTCCGCGCAAGCCCCGCAACTCTGCGCCGGCACCACTTACCCGAAACGGCGCGGGCCCCTGCCGAGGGGAGGCGTGATGGCCCTTTCCCGGCTGGACATCCACCGGCGGAACCGCGGAGAGCGGACGCTCGTCACGCTTGCCGGTGACATCGGACCGGCCACGACGCCACTGCTGCGGGTCGCGTTGGAGCAGTGTCTGCTCGACGGCGTCACCGTCATCGACATCGACCTGACCACGGTCGGCTCCTGCGACGCCAGAGGCCTGGACGTCATCCTGTCGGCGTCACGGCGCGCCGGCCGAGTACACGCCTCCCTGCTGCTGCACCACCCATGCGCGCAGATCAGCCGACTCCTCGCTGTCACCGGATCTGCTGCGCTGCTTCTCGCGACCCCCGTGAGTCCCGTACCGCCCGCCCTGCTCGGCGACCTCACGACTACCGGGACGCGAGCGCCCGAGGACCCCGATCGTCGATCGGACCAGCCGCTCGTCAAGGACGGCATCCGTCTTCGCCGGCTGACCCGCTGGCAGGCCGAGGACATGCGCGAGGACATGGCGGACCTGGCCGCGGAATCGGTCGCGGGTACCCCCGGCAAGGCGTACCACCGCCGTGGAGACTTCCTGTGCCGCCTGGTGGCCTGTGCCCGCCGCCCCGGATTCGCCCTGCTGGTCGCCGAGACGACGGAGCTGGTCGGTTGCGCCTTCGGTTTTCCGGTGGGTCCTGGCAGTTCCGGGCGCCGGGGGTTCGGCGGAACGCTCCAGGAGAGCATCCAACGACTCACCTCACGCGCACGGTTCGTGGTCCTCACCCAGGTCGTGGCTCATCCGCACGCTCAGCACCGCGACATCGCCCACCGCTTGCAGCAGCGTCTGCTCACGGACCTGCACTCCTCCCTCGGGGTCGCCCTTCTCCATCCTGCCGACCGGGCGGGACAAGCCGCCTTCTCGTCCTGGGGCTGGGAGAACATGGGAGTGGTCGTCGGGCTGCCCGGTCCTGTCACCCCCTGCATGTTGATCCTGCATACGGAACCGCTGTCCCCGGCAGGCCGGTGATCAGGCAGAGGGCCGGAAAGCCGATGTCCGTCCCGGCCGGTATGTTCGCTGCGTCCGACGTCGTCCGCCGTACGGGGTCAGCAGCGGGCCCTGGGTGTACTCCGCGCCGTCCCCCACAGCCGGAAGCAGCCCGGCCCCTTCGGACGCACGACGACGGCGGCGCCGTTCCCCGCGAGTGGCGGATGGGGCAGCCGGACGCCGCTCGGGACGGATCGCGTGACGAAGGCCCCTCCATGCCCGCCGAGGTACGCCCCCGGTGACGCCCGCACCTGTCTGATGCCCTTGCACCGGCTGTTCCTCACACCGGATGCCAGACACGGCCCGCTGGACGGAACGTCGCGGTCCGCGGACCTGGCGGCCGAGGCGCCGACGGGGGGCGACGGGGGGCGACGACAGGCGGCATATCGCAGGGATCACAGACCGCCGGCCCTCGCCGGCGCCACGCTGTGAATCTCAGTGGTCCTGCCAGTGCAGGAAGACCCAGCCGGCTACGGCCGTGCTCACCAGAGCGAAGCCACCGAGGAGCACACTCAGGAACAACCGAAAGGCGCGCCATCGTCGCCGGTGCGGGAGTACCCAGAGCACGATCAGGGCCGCGTCAGCCACGGCGAGCACTACCGTCTGCAGGTTCAGTGTCCGGTCGGCCTGCGCCATACCGGACCAGATGCCCAGTACGGGTGCCGAAATGACGGATGCGATCAGCGGGGCTTTCCACCAGTGCTGGTCGACCCGGTGGGCGACGACTGCGACGTCAGGTACAGAGACAGACCTCTTCATACCCTCAGCGTGAGGCCTGACCTCGGAGGCCGTATCCGCATGCGTACTCAGGGCGTACTCAACCGTGGCACGAGAACCCGAGGCCCTCGGCTCCCACGGTGCCGGAGAAGTAGGCATGGGGCGGCGAAGGGAGGTCATCGTCCGGCAGTGGCAGATCTTGAGACGGAAGTCCGCGGGCATCAGCCACCGGAGCCAGCAGGTAGTCAGCTCGGGCTCGGTGCGAGCACGCCAGGGCTCGGCCGGCGGGTGCGTGAGGAACCGGCCGACCCGGTGGATCCGCTGCCGCCCGAACCGTGGCTCCGACACCAGCCCGGCCTCTCGGCAGCCCATCCGCACCGCACTGCGGGCGGCGGCCACCGCCGTCCGTCGGCGGTGGAAGACCCCGCGTGAACGCCGCCTCGATGTGGCACGCCGCGCATGCCCGGCGTTGAGTGGAGATGTACGCGGGGTGCTCCGCGCGGCAGGACATCCCCGGCAGAGCAGGAGTCCGATCGACGCCAGGAGGCATCGTGCCTGCAGGACAGGACAACAGATACGAACGCCAGTACGAACAAATCAGAGAGAACGCCAAGGAACACGGTGTCTCCGACCGGCTCGCCGAGGAGGTCGCGGCGCGCGCGTCCCACCGCGGCGAGCACTCCCGCGGCAGATCGCAGGGACCGACGAAGGACCAGCTCTACCAGGAGGCCAGGAAACGGCACATCGACGGCCGCTCCACTATGACCAAGGACGAGCTGCGCGAGGCCCTCGGCCGCTGACCGCCCGCCCTTGCCCACGTGGCGGCACCCGCGAAGAACACCGTCGTGCCGCTCCACGCACGCCGGCCACGACCGCCGGGACCCCGGTCACCCACAGGTCACGGCGCTGCGGGCGGCGGTGCGCAGCACCGGCGGACGCACAGATACGAGAGCCCTGCAGGCTTGCGCTGCCGGTGCGCAACGTACGGCCAAGCAGCGTGAGGCCGCCCGCCTCAGCCGCGAACCCGGCATCTGCGAACCCGACGCTCTTCCCCGGCCCGCCGCCGGGGCAGGGGCGGCCTCCCCAGCGCATGGGCGGAACCGCACCCCGCATCTATGTCATATTTTGCGACGAGCCGATGACCCTCCGCCCAACCGGTGCACACCGGCGGCTTCGCCACGGGCGGTCCGTCGAGAGCACGGCCCGGCACGACGCCCCCGCTGTTCTACGATGCGGTTGAGTAGGGCCTCGGCGAAGGTACCGGAGGGCAGATGGCTGATCGGATCCGGAATCCCGAAACGGAGACGGCCCCGGGCGACGCTCGGCAGAGCGCGTTGCGGCTCACCGCGCTGTCGGCTGCCTCCGATACGGACATGGACCGGTTCGCCCGTCTGGTGACACGCCTGCTCGACGTCCCTGCCGCCTTCGTGTCGCTCGCCGAGCAGGACCGGTTGATCCTGCCCGGCGTGATGGGACTGCCCGATCCCTGGCCGGGTCGGCGCGCGTTGCCGCTGTCACCCTCGACGCGCCAGGAGTCGGCGGTCCCCGAACAGCCGTTGATCGTGACCGATACCCGCGCCGACGACCGTACGCGCACCGACCCGGCGATCACGGCCCTCGGAGTGATCGCATACGCCGCAGTGCCGCTGACCGACGGCGACGGGCTCGTCCTGGGTTCCCTGTGCGCCGTCGACCACAAACCCCGCGCCTGGACCGTCGAGGAGCTGGCCGACCTCGAGGATCTTGCAGCAGCCTGCTCGGCCGAACTGCGCCAGCGCATCCTGTCGGCGCAGCGCCGAACCGAACAGAAGGTACTGGAGGCCGCGTGGGCCGCCGCCGAGCGGGCCCGGCGCGACGCCGAGCGCCTGGAACAGGAGGCCCAGGCCGGCCTCGACCACGCCGAACTGCTGCTGAGAGCCTCCGAGGAACTGGCCCAGACCTCCGGCCTGGAGGACGTACGACGCCGGCTGCGGAACCTGTTCGGCGGCGTCGGCAAGCCCTCCTACGTCGGCCTGCTGGTCGTCGACGAGGACGAACTGCGCCGGGTTCCCGACCCTGACCTCGTTCACGCGCTGGAGCACGAGCTTGACGTCCAGCCCTTGAATGCGGCGTTCCCGAGCACCCGGGCCATGAGAGAACGACGGACGGTCGTCGTACCCGACCGCGAGGCACTCGTGGCCGACTACGGCCCCGAAGCGGTCCGATACTTCGACCGCATGGGCTTCGCCACGGTGCTGTGCCTGCCCCTCTGGGGCAGCCGCATACTTCTGGGCGTCCTCACGATCTGCTGGGCCAAGCGGCACGAGGTGGGCGTCACCGAGCGCGCCACGCTCACCGCCGCGTCCGGCTACATCGCCCAGGCAGTGGAGCGCGCCCTGTACCTGGACGAGCGGATCTCCCTCGCCCGGGAACTCCAGGCCGCCATGCTCACCGATCTTCCCAGCACCGGCCCTGTGGAGATCAGCGCCCTCTACCAGGCGGCCGCCGACGGCCAGATGATCGGCGGAGACTGGTACGACGCCTATTACCTTCCGCCCGCCTCGTCCGGCGAGCCCGCACCACTTATGGTCACGGTGGGTGACATCACCGGTCACAACATGCATGCCGCCACCGTCATGGGGCAGGTACGCAGCATGCTGAGGCAGGCCACCGTCGACCACGCCCCCTACAGCCCCGCCACTGCTCTGACCGCACTCGAAGCGGCCTGCTCGGCGCTGCCCATCGAGGCCGGCGGCACACTGGTCCACGGCCGCCTCGACCTCACCGACGGCGGCCCGGACTGGACTCTGACCTGGTCCAACGCCGGCCACCCGCCGCCGCTGCTGCGCACTCCCGACGGCCAGGTGACCGTCCTGGAGGAGCACGACATCTTTCTCCACGAGGCCCTCGAACCATCCCACCGCGCCGAGCACCGGTGTGCCCTGCCCTCGGGCTCGACGCTGTTGCTGTACACCGACGGGCTCATCGAGCGCCGGGGGCAGGACATCGACGCCGCCATCGAACGACTCGTTGCACTGCTCGTCCGCCACGGCGACCGTTCACCGGCCGAACTGCTCCACCGGATCGGCAGGACCATGGCGGACCCTGTTCCCGAGGACGACGTGGTGGTACTGGCCCTGCGCGTTCCCTGACCGGGCGCCCGCGATGCCTGCGCCCCCCACGACGTGACCGGCGTCGCCGCACACCGGAAGAACACCCTCAACCACGCCGGCAACCCCGATTCCGACGCTCTTGCCCACGGAACCGATTCACCCGGGCCCCGTGTCCTCCTTCGCAGAAGGTGGTCCCACGCCGCGGAGCCGACTGTGAAGGGGATGCCATGGGACAGGTACGCGAGGGGGCACGGTTAGGGGCTTGGGCCGTCGGCGGGGTCATCGGCCTGGCGGTGCTGTACGTGATCGCGGCTTTCGCCTTCGGCGGCGCGGGGTGGATCACCGCCCCGTTCCGCGGTGAGGCGGACCAGCGCGCGAACACCGTCGGATCAGGCGAGTTCCGTCAGACCACGTACGAGCAGTTCTTCGATCTGTGCGAGGCCGTACAGAACGCCGAAGGGACGATCCAGGCGCTCCAGGAGGAGCGGAAGACCGCTTCGGAGACCCGCACGGAGCAGATCGACCAGTCGATCACCGCGCTGAAGGCCACGCGGATCGAGTCGGTCAACGACTACAACTCGAAGGCCGCCCAGGAACATCGCGCGCCCTTCCGTGACAAGGATCTGCCGTACCGACTCGATGCCGCAGCCAAGCGCACGACGTGCACCGACTGATCCGCGTCTCCCTCGGGAAGAAGGCAGCATCGCATGAAGAAGTTCGCACGCATGGCCCTGGCCACCGTCGTCGCGCTCGTTGTGGGCCTTGCCCTGACGTCCTGCACGAGCGACTCCAGCCAGGACAAGGAGAACAGGGCCAAGCAGGAGAACTACGACAATCTCGTGGCCCAGCAGCCGGCGGGCCGCATGGAGTATTCGCCGACCCGTGAAGCGATCAACCAATGGATCAAGACGTGGGGCAAGCGGGGCAAACTCTCGTACGTCTACATCCAGAACGCCAACGGCGAGTACGGGTACTTCATCATGAAGGGCCTGCCGGTGCCACGCTGCAAGATGCTCACTCCGACCGAGAGGGTGGAGACGTGCTCCGAAGGAGTCGCGGTCCTCGCGCAGCCCGGTATGGACGGCACCTACACGACGGGTTCCACCTGCAACGCCTACTACGGTTTCGACGCCGCGACGGGCGCGTACATGGAGTTCACGATCGGCACGAACCAGTCGTTCTTCCTGTTCGACAAGCCCATGACGATGCCCGAGTACGCCAGTGCCAAGCAATTGGGCCCTACCTCGGTGAAGGACGTCGAGCAGTAACCCTGAACGCCCGGCGACCGGTTGAAAGAGATCCGCAGCACTGCCGGCCGACGCACTCAACCGCGACCAGGATCTCCACCACAGAAGCTGAACTGAACCGGAATTCGGGTTCCGGCAATCGCCTTCCACGGCGGGCTGCCTGAGCCCGGAGACGGGCGGTGCGGGTGGCCGAATGCCGGTCGCCGTGGACGGGCGAAGTCCGCCGACCGGGCTCACACGGGCACCGGCAATCCCTGATGAGCGCTCAAATCCCTTTTGCCGCAAGCACATTGACCATCCCCAGCCACGGTGATTCACTTCGTGGCTGAGAGCGCTCTCAGAGACCGGGGGCCGGTTGACGGTCCCGTCCATTCACCCTATGCAGGGAGAGCCGTGTCCATGATTCCCTCTCGTCGTGGTGTGCTGCGCGGGGCGGCCGCCGCGTCGGTGCCGCTCATCAGCGGTATCAGCTCGGGACAGGCGTTCGCGTCGGCCGCCGACTCGCACCGGCCCGGCCACAGCTCCACCGGGCTCGGCCCGAACGTCCTGGTCTTCGATCCGTCCATGAGCGACGCGTCGATTCAGGCCAAGGTCGACGCCGTGTTCGCCGTCCAGGAGTCCAACCAGTTCGGCGACGAACGCTTCGCCCTGGCCTTCCTGCCGGGCACCTACACCGTCGACATCAACGTCGGCTTCTACACCCACGTCCTGGGCCTCGGCGCGAGCCCCTCCGACGTGGTGATCAACGGCCATGTCACCGTCGACGCCCAGTGGTTCGAGGGCAACGGCACCCAGAACTTCTGGCGGGCCGCAGAGAACCTGACCATCGTGCCGCCGGACGGACTGGAGCGCTGGGCGGTCGCCCAGGCCGCGCCGATGCGCCGCGTGCACATCAAGGGCGACATGACCCTGTGGCCGAGCCCGCCCGGCAACCGGTGGTCCAGCGGCGGCTTCCTCGCCGACAGCGTGGTGGACGGCCAGGTCGAGTCCGGCTCCCAGCAGCAGTGGCTCTCGCGCAACGACACCTTCGGCAACTGGAACGGCGCCAACTGGAACATGGTGTTCGTCGGCACCCAGGGTGCTCCCGCGCAGTCCTTCCCGTCCCCGCCGCACACCACCGTCGACCGCACCCCCGTGATCCGGGAGAAGCCGTTCCTCACCGTGGACCGCCACGGCTCCTACCAGGTGTTCGTACCCGCACTGCGCACCGACAGCAGCGGCACGACCTGGGCGAAGGGCCCGGCCAAGGGACACAACATCCCGCTGTCGCACTTCCATGTGGCCAAGCCCGGCGACTCCGCCGCACAGATCAACCGGGCCCTGTCGGCCGGCAAGCACCTCCTGTTCACCCCGGGCATCTACGACATCTCAGCCCCGCTGCACGTGAACCGCCCCGGCACCGTGGTCCTCGGCCTCGGCCTGACCACCCTGCGCTCCACCCACGGCAACACCGTGATCGAGGTCGCCGACGTCCCCGGCGTCACCCTCGCCGGCCTGCTCTTCGAAGCAGCCTCCCACCACACCCCGGTCATGCTGCGCGTCGGCCACGGCTGCAGCCGGCGTAGGCACAGCACCGACCCGACCGTGCTGTTCGACATCGTCGCCCGGATCGGCGGCGCGCTGCCCGGCGGTGCCGCCATCAGCGTCCAGATCGACAGCAACGACGTCGTCCTCGACCACCTCTGGCTCTGGCGCGCCGACCACGGCCTCGACAACACCGTGGGCTGGACGGTCAACCCCGCCGACACCGGCATCGTGGTCAACGGCGACCACGTCACCGCGTACGGGCTGTTCGTCGAGCACTACCAGAAGTACGAGGTGCTCTGGCAGGGCGAGCACGGCCGCACCTACTTCTTCCAGAACGAGCACCCCTACGACGTACCCACGCAGACCGCCTGGCGCCACGGCTCCACCCTCGGCTACGCCGCCTACAAGGTCGGCGACCGCGTGCGCGACCACCACGCCTGGGGCCTGGGCAGCTACTGCTTCTTCAACCTCAACGCGGACATCTACACCGACTGCGCGTACGAGGTCCCCGACACCCCCGGCGTCGTCTTCACCGACCTCATGACGGTCTGCCTCAACGGAGCCGGCGGCGGTGGCATCCTGCACGCCGTCGACAAGGCCGGCGATCCGGTCCAGAACGGCTTCGCCACGTACTACATGAAGTCCTACTCGAACGGCGTCACCGGCGTCTGACGTCCGTGCACGCGATTGCGGCCGGCCCCGGTCCGGCGACTCGTCGGCCATGACCGGGTGAGTGATGAGAGTCGGCGTGGGTGGCGCAGCGGCCGTAGGAGACCGCCACGCCACCCAGACCGCTTCTCGCCCAGGACCTGCGTCGAAGCCCATGAAGGCTGACAGCCCGCGCCCCTCGACGCGATCCCGCAGGCTCCCCCGCAGGTCGGCGGGAACCTGGCCCGGACCGGATGCGGTCTCGATGCCGTCTGCTCCCGGATTGTGGGGGCCGCCGACGGGAGGCAGGGTGGTCTCGAGACCGTCCGGGCGAGGCAGAAGGTACACGCCCTGTCACGGATGCGGGCTGTGGCCTGCCCTCGAGCTTACGGAGGCGTGATACATGTCAGCGAAGAACCCAGAGCACGAAAGCACCCACGAGATCTCCCTGCCGCCCGAAGTGAAGCTGCTTCAGGAAGTCAGTCCGCCCTTCTTCCCCGAAGGCGGTTCGGCCATGACCATCCTCGTGGACTGGCCTCCTGGTCACCCCGGTCTCCCTCCGCATCGCCATTCGGGCCCGGCATTCGGTTACGTGATGGAGGGCGCTGTCCGGTTCGAGCTCGAGGGTGAGCCGGAGCGTGTGGTGGAGGCCGGTGGGACGTTCTGGGAGCCGGGCGGTGACGTGATCCACTACCAGGACGGCAACGCCCTGTCGGACGCACCCACCAAGTTCGTGGTGACCATGGTCTGCGCGCCGGGTCAGCCGATGCTCAGACTCGTCAGCGAGGAGGAGCTGAAGGAACGGGCGCACCGGCGCGCCCCGCGTCCCTCCGAAGGCTGACCCTCGCCGGCTTCGCTGCGTCTGGCACAGAGGCCCGTCTGGCACAGAGCCCGGCGGGCGTCGGGCAGGCAGCCGACAGTACGCCGCCGGCCCGGAACCCCCGCTCATCCGTCATCCGGCCAGGGTGGACGGGCCCCGAACGGTCCACGCGGGCCTGAAGACCACCCGGTGCCGCATCGAGCAAGGTCGCGTCCATGAGTGTGAGACGGCCTGCCTCTCGTCAGAGCGGCCGGCTGTCGAAGGGGTCGCCGGAGCCGGGCTCGAACGTCGTGCCGAGGTCGTACTGCGCGATCCCGAACGGCTGGAAATCGGCGCCGGCAAGGACGTCGAACGTGAGGCCCTCGTCGCGCCCCAGGAAGTAGACGGGACCGGTCTTCCTTGCGGTGTTCCACCCCCACACCCACGACCGGACATCGAGTATCCCGACGGTTGGATGCCGGCCCCGTGCCGTTGTGAGAGGTGTCCGGGTCTCAGGCCGTCGGCGCGAGGGCGGGGAGGTAGGGGGTGATGTTGCGCCAGGCACGCTCGATGTACTCGTCCTTCTCGCCGACCGGGGCGACATAGTGCAATGCGCCCTCGGCCGCGTCCTTGCCCTTCAGCCGGGTGATGATCCAGGCGGCGAGGTACTGCGAAGCCAGGCAGCCGCCGGCGGTGGCGATGTCGTCCTTCGCGTAGAAGGGCTGGTTGAGCACCTCGATGCCGGCCGCGATCACCCAGGGCCTGGTGGTCAGGTCGGTGCAGGCGGGGGTGTCGTTGAGCAGCCCGAGCCTGGCCAGTACGAGCGCGCCGGAGCACTGCGCCGCGATGAGCTGGCGCGAGGGGTCCAGGCCCCGCAGGACACTCATGATGGCCGGATCTTCGACGACCTCACGGGTGGCGATGCCGCTGCCGATGATGACGGCGTCAGCCGTGCACGCCTCCTCCAGCGTGGACATCTGCTCGATGACCACCCCGTTCATGGACGTCACCTTGGGGCCGGGGGTGGCGATGGTGACGCGCCAGTCGTCGCCCTTGATGCGGTTGAGCACTCCGAGCGCGATCAGGGAGTCGAGCTCGTTGTACCCCTCGAACGTGAGGATGGCGACGTGCATGGCGGCTGTCCTTCCAGGTGAGCGCGGAATGCCCGAGACGGTACGGACCCGCGAACAGGACAGTCAAAGAATTGTCATGGATACAATTCGGCCCATGGCGGCTCCGCGCTACAAAGCTCTGGTCGACGCACTCGCCTCCGACATCCGCAACGGGCGACTCGCGGCGGGCGCCAGGTTGCCGACCCACCGCGCGCTGGCCGCCCGCGAGGGCGTCGCGGTGGTCACCGCGACGCGGGTGTACGCCGAACTGGAGGCCATGGGCCTGGTCAGTCGCGAGCAGGGCCGGGGCACTTTCGTGCGTGATCTCGCGGTTCCCCCCGACCAGGGCATCGACCAGCAGGCCGTCGCCACGGACGCGGTCGACCTCGCCTTCAACTATCCGTCGGTGCCCGGCCAGAGCGGCCTGCTGCGCCAGGCCCTGCGGGAGGTGGCCGTCTCCGGTGACCTCGATTCGCTGCTGCGCTATCAGCCTCACCCGGGCCGGCTCCAGGACCGGGCCTCGATCGGACGGCACCTGGAGCGCCGGGGGATCACCGCTGACGCGGACCGGATCCTGGTCGTCAACGGTGCGCAGCACGGCCTGGCCGTCACGACCATGGCCATGCTCAACGCCGGCGACGTCATCGCGGTCGACGCACTCACCTATCCCGGCTTCAAGGTGCTCGCGCACACCTTGCACCTCGACCTGGAGCCCGTCCCCACCACCGCCGACGGGCCGGACCTCGACGCCCTGGAGAAGCTGTGCGCCACCCGACCGGTACGCGCGGTGTACACCATGCCGACCCTGCACAACCCCTTGGGCTGGGTCATGCCGGAGGCAGACCGCCTCCGCCTGATCAGGATCGCCCGACGGCACGGCGTACTCGTCATCGAAGACGCCTCGTACGCCTTCCTGGTCGAGAACCCCCCACCGCCGCTGGTGACTGCCGCACCGGACATCACCGTCCACATCTCGGGACTGTCCAAGAGCGTCGCCACGGGCCTGCGGGTCGGCTTCGTCCTCGCCCCGCCGACCGCGGTGCCGCTGCTCGAACGCGGGATCCGCGCGACCACCTGGAACACCCCGGCCCTGACCACGGCAATCGCCTGCCGCTGGCTCGATGACGGCACGGTGGACCAGTTGGAGGCGCAGAAGCGAGAGGACGCCAAGGCCCGCCAGGCCCTCGCCGTACAAGAACTGGCAGGGCTGCCGCTGGTCGGCCATCCCTCGTCCTACTTCACCTGGGTGCCGCTGCCCGACGACGCACGCGCCGACCGCCTGACCGCAACCCTCGCGCGCCACCGCATCTCGGTCACCACGGCGGAACCCTTCACCACCTCGGCTCGCACACCGCAGGCGATTCGCCTCGCCCTGGGCTCGGTCGACCTGCACAGCCTCCGCTCGACGCTGCGCACGGTACGGCGCCTTGCCCTCGAAGACGCGTTCACCTAGACCTTCGGGTCCGCCTTCCAGTCCCGGGCGAGGAGCCCGAGCAGCACCTCGTCCAGGTACTCGCCCATCACCCAGGCCGAGGAGCGCAGCACGCCCTCGCGGACGAAGCCGTTGCGCTCGGCGGAGCGCAGCATCGCGGCGTTGTCCGACAGCGTCTCGATCTGCAGCCGGTGCAGGCCGCGCACCGCGAAACCGTAGTGACACAGCGTCGCGACCACGTCGGTGCCATAGCCCTTGCCGCGACAGGAAGGCAGCAGCCCCAGCCCGATGTGCGCGCATCGGTTGTGGTTGTCGATGCCCCACAGCGTCGCCGTGCCGACCAGCGTGCCCTCCGCCAGTTCCACCACGGAGAACCGGACGCTTCCCTCATCCGTGTCGTCCACCCCGAGCCGCGAATCCTTCGAGCCGGGCGCGATCGGCCGCCACGGGCCGGCCTCGGCACGCGAGGAGTTGACCACGTCGTCATAGAGCTCGGTCCGCAGGACGGGGATGTCGTCCTCGTGCCGGGCCCGCAGCCCGATCTTGTTGCCTCGAAGCATGTGAGCTTCCTATCCGACCGGGCCGGCCGGCGGCAAACCGATAAGGCACATCAGCGGCCGGCCAAGGAGACACCTGGGCTGCAGCGACGGCCTCTGCCATGAGCAGGCGGCACCCGGGCATCCGGCGCCCCCATCGCGGCGGCGTCCCGCTCGCGGTGTGCGAACGGGACGTGGTTGTCGCGTGTGTGTGGTCCGTACCGGGACCCCGGCCCGATTCCGGTGGGCCGAGGATCCACAGTCTGCGCTCAGCCGCCGTCGGCTAGTAGTCCCCGCCCCCGAAGCCTCCGTCACCGAAGCCTCCGTCACCGAAGCCTCCGTCACCGAAGCCCCCATCCCCGAAGCCTCCGTCACCGAAGCCTCCGTCACCGAAGCCTCCGAAGTCCCCGCGGCCTCCGTAGTGGCCTCTGACCACCCGGAAGCTGCCCACGACGCCGTGGTGGATGTCGATGCCGTCGGTACGGCCGGTGCGCACGCCGGAGCTGGAGCTCCAGGGGCCGACGATGGCGACAGGAGCGCCGTTGTCGCAGACCGCCCCCCGGAAGACCTCGACGGTCCGACGGGATTCGTTGTCGACGTTCAGGCTCCATGCGCCCAGGCCGCTGGCCACGGTGATGCAGTCACCGGGGTAAGCGGAGTACGACCGCTCGTTGACGAAGATGCGGCCCTCCCCCCGGAACCCGTAGCCCCGGCCGCCGCCTCCGTCGCCGCCTCGGCCGCCTCCACCGCCCCGGCCGCCGCCACCGCCCTCGTTGCCCTTGCCGACGACGTTCCCGTTGTTGCCGTTGATGCCGTTCTGCCCGTTGCCGTTCTGCCCGTTGCCGCCGTCGGGCAGGTCGGGAGCGGACGGAGCCGCCTGGAGAACCTGGGGAGCCGGAGCCGCGTGGGGAGCCGGAGCCGCGTGGGAGTCCGGGGCCGGCTGGGGAGCCGGGGCTGCGTGGGGGGCCGGGGCGGAGGCGGCCGAGGCGTAGGTGATGCCGGTCGCGGCCAGTGCCGCGGCGGCCGTAACGGCGGCAGTGACCGTCTTGGAACGAAGCTTCATCTCGCTATCTCCTGTTTCAGGGGTGCCGACCCGTCAGCCGACTCGCGACTGAACTTACCCATAGGCGACATATTGGTCATATTGAAAGATCAGCAGGAGGGGGCCGATCGGGGTATTTGCGGCTTTTTCCGAAGCCGACACGCGGTCAGATCACCGTCGCAAGCAGCGCATTGATCTACGGTTAGTCCCTTCGGTGGATCTTTGAGCGCTCACGGCCACTCGATACCGGCGTGTCGCTACGGATGCGTCGAGGCGAGTCGTGCTAGGCGACGACTCACGGCACCGAAAACCGCTGGTCCGGCAGGTCAGCAGGTCAGCAGGAGACCGCGCGGCAGCCGTGAGGACGCCCCGCGGGGCGCACCTGCGCGCAGAGCCGAGCACGCAGCACAGGGGCACAGGGGCATGCGAGCCCACACTCAGGTGCCGTCCGCCCAGTCCCCCGCGCGCAGTCGTGCGGCACCACCGGCAGCACATCAGAAGATGCCTCACGGGAGACCGCCGCCTTCGAACACACCCCGGACGCCGATCCACACGGAACGCAGGCCGTGGCGAGGCAGGGGATGGCACGATGCATGCCGGAGGTGCGCGGATGAGCGTGACGTGGGCGGCGACGGCGCCGGAATCGGGACGGTTCTGCGCAGTTGAGAGATGTTCGGACGTCAGGGAGCTGACGCATCGCTTCCACGAACTGCGCTCCCGCGGCCAGGGATATCTCGAAGTCGGGCTGCCAGGCAGCGAGTTCCCCCGGCTGACGCTGGGCTTTCAAGGCGATCAAGCAGTCCTGCATCTGTTCGATGACGCTGAAGGGGTGTACCTGCTCGTCTGTGACGGCATCACCTCGCCGGATGCCGTGGTCGACGTCCCGATCATGGACGACCTGGCTTGATTCAGTGACGACTTCGTCGTGACGGTCGATCATGCATGGGCCGCCGTAAACACCTTCATCCAGACGCGGGCGACCGGCGGACTGGGCGAGTGGCACGCGTTGTGACCACGTCGATGATGGGCGGCGGCCGTCGGGATACTGGGCCGGTGAGCAACGCCATGGCTGAGTACGAAGCGGATACGGAACGGTTGACGCGACGGGTCTACCTCGGCCTGCGTGAGGACGATCTGGACCCGCAGGACGTGGTCGCCCTCGCCTGCGGACTGCTCGACCGGTTCCACTGCACCGACGCCGTCCTGGAGGTCGTCGAGCGCGATCCGGACGAGGTGCCGCAGGCAGAGATGACGGCCCTGGCCCGGCGCATCCTGGACGACGTGGGATTCGAGCCGGGCTTCGACCTCGCCCCCCGAGCGTTTGGAGACGTTGCGCGACGCGCTGCGGATCGTTGCCCGCGATCTGCCCACGCGGGGGATCGAGGGCGAACCGCAGATCGAGGTCCTGGACGACTGGTTCCCGGCGGGAGCCGGTGTCCGCCTGGCCGACGGTGGAAGGCTCAACTGGGGCGGCCCCGTCCTGCCGAGCATGTGCGACGACCCGGCCACGGCACTGACCAGTCTGACGATCATGATCCAGGAGAGTCTGCACGAATGGACCTGGCAGGTATGGCCGGTGTGCCCCCGGCACGACCTCGGCGTCCACGGCTCGAAGCGAGAGCAAAAGGTTGTCTGGTGGTGCGCGGGCGAGGGCGGACACCTGCTGGCACCGGTCGGTGAACTCGCGCGCGCTCTCGGCCGCCGTCGCCCCGAGCAGGCCGTCGGCGGAGTGGACCACCGGAGTCTGCCCGCGTCGGCCCCGGGTGCGGGCATGCGGTGGGGTCATCGCAGCTGACCTGCAACCGGCGGCCGATCAGTGGCTGTCAGCCAACGCCGTGTCCCACCCAGCGCGGTCCGGCAGCCGGGAGGGTTTGGCCGGAAGTCGGCCGTGACGGACAGCCTCTTGTGCCGCGGACGGCACGAGTGTGGCGTTCGCGGCAACCCGGATAGAACACTCGCCGCTCAGGTCCACCCCCATCGTGACTCCGTCCCTTACACTTTCGCCGTCACATAGCGTGAGGAATGATGTGAGAAGCGTGACTGAAGTGCTGCGTAATCCGCGGCGCCCCCTAGTGCTCGGCTCGGTGCTGACCATCGCGCTCGTCGCACAGTCAGCTCTTCTTATCGCCCAGCAAATGCAGATCGACGACCTGAGGATGCAGCCTGCCAACGTCCAGGAGAGCATCGCGCCTGGCCCTTCAGGCCCGTCCGGCCCGCCCGGTCCCACTGGTCCTGCCGGCCCCATCGGCCCGGCAGGGACCGACGGGAAGGACGGGAAGGACGGGACGGACGGCACGAACGGGAGGGACGGGAAAGACGGCGAGAACGGGAAAGACGCTGTCGTTCCGCCCACTCCGAGCTAGCCCCTCAGCCGCGCCGGCCGGCTTCCGCTGCCTGCACTGGGGAGTGATCCGCCTTTACACAGGCCCGGACGGGCACTGTCGGAGTTGCGGCCGCGCCTGGACGAGGCCGAGTGCCGCAGCATTCCGGACCGCATCGGTGGCACGGGGCGCGATCGCCAACCGGAGCTCGTTACTCCTTTTCATCACATGACGTGAGGAATGTAGTGAGAAGTATGAAAGAGGCATGGCGTAGCCTGCGACGCCGCCATGTACTCGGCGCAGCGCTGGCCGTCACGCTCGTCGCGCAGGAAGCCGCGCTCGTCGCCCACCAGCAGCAACTCGACCAACTCCAGGCACGACGCATCGCCCTCCAGGCGCACAGCGTCCGCCAGGGCCTGCCCGGCCCGCCCGGCCCCTCCGGCCCCTCCGGCCCGGCCGGCCCGACCGGCCCCACGGGTCTCCCGGGGCACAAGGGGCTGAACGGCCATCACGGCCGTCACGGCCACCCCGGAAGGAAAGGGAGGCATGGCAGGAACGGGGTAGTCATCTACATCAAATGACGTCGGCCCGGTGTTCGAGTGCCGACTGGCGAAACAGGGCACATCGAAAACCAGGCTGACGCTCATGTCGCCCCTCACCCGTTCGCGGGACCGAGGAACACCGGAAGACGGCAGGGGCGGAAATACGAGAGCACGAGCCGTCGGACGGAGGTCTCCAGGCAGGCCGGCCGGCGCAGGAAGGGGCGGCCCGAAAGGCGCTGGATGCCGTATGTCTGGTGTCCGGCTCGTGGGGTGCACACAGAATGCGACTGTCGCAGTATGGTCCGTACTGGGACCCCGGCCCGATTCCGGTGGGCCGGGGGTCCACAGCATGCGTTCAGCAGCCGTCGGCTAGTAGCCTCCGCGACCGCCGCCGTCGTAGTGGTCCCGGACCACCCGGAAGCTGGCCACGACGCCGTGCTTGATCTTGACGGCACGAGTGCGGCCCGGGTGCACGCCGTCGGCGGAGCTGCGCGGGCCGACGGTGGCGATGGGCGCGCCGTTGTCGCAGACCGCGCCGCGGAAGATCTCGACGGTCCGCTTCGTGTCGTTGCGGACGTTCAGACTCCACGCGCCCAGGCCGCTGACGACGGTGATGCAGTCGCCCGGGTGGGCGGAGTAGGACCGCTCGTTGATCTCGACGCGGCCTTCGTAGTAACCCCTGTGCCCACCTCCACCCCTGCCCTCGTTGCCCTTGCCCTCGTTGCCCTTGCCGTTGTCGTCGCCGTTGTCGTCGCCGTTGTCGTCGCCGTTGTCCCCGTTGCCGCCGTCGGGCAGGGCGGCAACGGCCCCGGCGGCCTGGGGAGCCGGGGCAGCGTGGGGGGCCTGAGGAGCAGCGGCCGGGGCGGAGGAGGCCGATGCGTAGGTGATACCCGTCGCGGCCAGAGCCGCGGCGGCCGAGACAGCGGCGGTAACCGCCGTGGAACGAAGCTTCATGACGCAATCTCCTGTTTCAGGAATGCCGGCCCGTCAGCCGGCTCGCAAATGAAACTTACCCATAGCTGTCATATCGGTCATATTGAAAGACCGGCAAATGGCGCCAATCGGGGTATTTCTTTCGCATCATTCCAAGCTGACGTATAGTCATGTCGCCGCTGTCCAAAGCAGATTGACCCGCGGTTAGCCCCTTTGGTGGATCTCCTCACGCTCATTCACCATTCGCGGCCAGCGTGTCGCTATGGATTTGGCCGGGCGAGTCGTGGTAGCAGGAGACGGGTCGAGCCGAAGATCCGCTGGTCCGACAGTTCGGCAGGAGGCCGCCGAGCAGCCGGGGGCAGGCCCAGGCCAGGCACGCCCGCGCGGAAAGCCTGTGCCTGGCGGCATCCTCAGTCGGCTCGCCCAGCAAGCTCGCCCTTGGGGCACACGATGGCAGCGAGGACGGGGCCACAACCGGCATCGGCAGCCGCGCCCTCTGTCCCCCGGCCCTAAAGGATGCAGCGAACGGGCGGGCTCACCAGCCGGCCCGAAGCCGATGAGTCCCGGCCCGTACGCAGGACGGACACCTGTCGCGAAGGATCCGCAGGCTTCCGGGTCAGCGTCGCCCGCGCGCGAGCAGGGCCGCATGCGGCAGGGTCAGCAGACCGTCATCGTCGGCGAACTCCGCGCTGAACAGATCGAAGTGGCGCTTGATCTCGGCGCGGACGGGAGGTCTCTGGCTCTGCACCAGCTGCCCGCCGAACGCCACTCCCCCCGCGGGACCGCCCCACCACTCGTCGGCGCTCGCGCGGTGGTCCCAGCGCAAGGTCTCGCACGTCGCCTCGCGCAGCCCCGCCACGTCCATCAGCCCTCGTAGACCGCTCTCGTCGCGGGGGAAATCGTCCTCGGCAGCCAGCCCTGCGGGCAGGTGCGGTGGCCGCACCGCACCCCCGGCCTGGATCGCGCGGCCGATCAACGCCTGTCCCGGCGCCGGTGGCGTCGCCCATATCGTCACCGCGATCCAGCCGCCGGGCCTGACGACACGGCGCAGTTCAGCCAGCGCCACTTGCGGACGGCCGACATGGTTGATTACGAAATTGGCTACGACGGCGTCGAATTCCGCGTCGGCGAAGGGAAGGCCGGGCAGCGTTGCCACCCGCACGTCAGCCGCAGGTGCGGCCTTTTCAGCCAGCTCGACCATGGTCGGCTCCGCGTCCACGGCCGTCACCGTCGCGCCCCGGGCACATGCGGCAGCGGCCACCGTCCCCGGCCCGGTCCCCACATCCAGCAGCCGAACGTCCGGCCCGACCCCGGCCGCATCGAGCAGCGACGGCACCGGATAGGCGCACAGCTTGGCGAAGCTCGCGGCATAGGCGGCCGCCCGGCCCGCCCAGATCAGCCGCTCACTCTCGTCGAACGTCGTCACCGTCACCGGCGCCTCCCCGAACTCGCCCAACACTGATGGTTCGTCACGACCCTAACCCACCGTCTGATCAGCGCGGACGGCCCACCCACAGGCACGCGACACGATCGATCCCCGTCGTGGAGCGTCACCGAATTCCCCACCGCCGACGGCCACTTCACCGCCGCCCTTCCCGCCGACGACGAACGTCCCCACGACGAAGGGACGACAGCCCGCGCGGACGCCCAAGTCCCGTACCCGACCGGCCGGATGGAGGACACAGCAGCCGGCAGCGCCGTCTGTCTGCCGGCCGACTCCTCCCCGCCACGGGCGTCTACGCCGTCATGTGTCCGCTCCGACCACGGGGTACGGAGTACTGAGCACTGATATACGGAGTGGCAGTACCGCTCTACCGCTCGGTGGTGGAGTCCTCGCCGTCGATCTCGTAGATCCGCTCCTCAAGACGTTCACCGGCCCAGTCCAGTCCGGCGCCCAGGTCGAACCAGTGCCGGTCCCTCCGGAGGCCGGGCGGGGCGAGGTTCACCGCCGCCCAGGAGAACACCCCCAGAAGGATGGAACGCCCGTGTTGCGCTGCACGCACGGACAGCGCGAACGGCGCGGCGAGTGCCGCGCGGGTGACCAACATGATCTGGTCGTCGTCCTCGGAATGCCGACGCATGCCCGTGAGGAACCGGGGCGTTTCAAGGATCTTGACCCATTCGACCACCGCGTCTGCCACCTGGGCACGCAAGGACTCCTCGATGCCCATGCGGACGGCGGCCGCGGGATCGTCGCCGAGCCAGCCGAGCCAGTGATCAGGATCGGTGAGCTTGCTGAAGTCGTCCTGCGGCACCCCGTGATGGGGGTTCTCCTCGTACTCGCCCGTCAGTTTCCCGTTGCTGTCCACAAGCCACGCGCCGCGGATCGCCTCGGGAGGCACATAGCCGTTCGGGTCGTCGAGATACCTCGCGTCGATCTCGGCGACGCTGCCACCGGGATTCTCAGCAGCCGCAGCCAACAGCGCGGGCTCCTTCGGTATGCCCCTGCGCCGAGCTCCCAGGCCAAAACGCCCCATGTCCCAACCCCCGTTGCCACTGATGCAGTTGACCGCGATTGTGCCCCACAGGTCAGGACCCTACGAGAAGGGGGTGGGCCGTCATCACGCCTGCTCGAAGGCCAAATCGCTGGCCAGTACCGCGGCGCCGGTCACGCCGGCGCGTGGCCCCAGTTCGGACAGCACGACGGGCAGGTTCCTGGTCGCGAGCGGCAGCGACCGGTGGTACACGACGCTGCGGATCTCGGCGAGCAGGATGTGACCGAGCTGGGCCAGGCCGCCGCCGATCACGATCATCGAGGGGTTGGCGAAGCTGACCAGGCCGGCGAGTACGCCGCCGACGTGGCGCCCGCCGTCGCGGATGAGCCGGATGCACGTAGCGTCCCCCTCCGACGCGCCCTCGGCCACGTCCTTCGCGGTGACCGTGCCGGAGGCGGCCAGCCGCTCGGCCAGTGCCGGGGACCGGTGCAAAGAAGCGGCCTCGGTCGCCTCCCGGGCCAGGGCGGCGCCGCTGAACAGCGCCTCCAGGCAGCCGACGTTGCCACAGGAGCAGACCGGTCCCTGTGCGTCGACCTGGATGTGCCCGATGTCGCCGGCGCAGCCGTCGGTCCCCCGGTTGACGTTCCCCTCCTGGTAGATGCCGCACCCGACCCCGGTCCCGATCTTGACGAACAGGAAGTCGTCGACCGAGTGCGCCGCGCCGCCCTGCCGCTCGCCCACCGCCATGATGTTCGCGTCGTTGTCGACGACGGCCGGACAGCCGTGCTCACGGGTGAGGTACTCGCGCACAGGGAAGCGGTCCCAGCCCGGCATGATCGGCGGCGACACCGGTACGCCGTCACGGAAGCTCACGGGACCGGGCACCCCGATGCCGACCGCGGTGAGTCGCTCGTAGGCCCCCTCGGCGCGGGCCTTGGCGAGCAACTCGTCGACCCGGCGGAGGATCGCCTTCGGCCCGGAGCGCAGGTCGGCGGACTCCTGGTACACGGCGACCGGCTCCAGCCGGCCATTGGTCACCTCGACGTCGATCGAGGTGACGCCCAGATCGATGGCGGCGAAGCGCAGATCGGGGTTCAGCTCGACGAGCGTGGAGCGGCGGCCGCCCCGGGACGTGGCCGCCCCGGCCTCGACGGCGTAGCCCGCCGCGATCAGACGCTCCAGTTCGGCGAGCAGCCGCCGCCGCGACACCTCGAGCCGGTCGCCCAGCTCGGCACGTGACAACGCGCCCTCGTCGCGCAGCAGCCGCAGCAGCTCGAAATGCAGCGGTTGTGGGCTTCGCACGAAGGGTCCCCTCTGACGCGTTCTCGGCGCATGCTGCGCCATACCTTTCACGATAATGAGTTTCGTCAGGAGCGGTCTATACTTTTCGGCCGCACCACGGGCGCCGGATTCCCCTTTGGCTGGGTATATGTCCTGGTGGCGGAGTGGTTGAAGGTGCTCGGGAGCGGGTGCTGGACAGGCAGGGCCGCAAGCGGCGGTGCGTCTTCCAGGCCGTCTTCCAGGACGTCTTCCAGACCGTCGTCCGGCGTGTTCGAAAGTACTTGGTGAAGATGGCCTAGAGCTCATTCTGTGATCCAGAATGATGGAATGGTCACGCTTGGAACTCCCCGTCTGATCCTGCGCCGATGGCGCGAGGAAGACGTTGCGCCCATGGCTGCCGTCAATGCCGACCCCGAGGTCATGCGGTGGATCCGTGACGGCAGAGTCCGCGACGAACAGCAGACTCGCGGTGGGATCCAGGCATGGGAGAGGGAGTGGGAGGCACAGGGCTTCGGGCTGTTCGCCGTGGAGATCCGTGCCACCGGCGAGCTGGCCGGGTTCACCGGCCTTTCGGTGCCCCACTACTTGCCGGAGGTACTGCCGGCGGTCGAGGTCGGCTGGCGGCTGGGGCGTTCCCACTGGGGGCAGGGCTTGGCCACCGAGGCCGCGGCGGCCGCCGTACGGTTCGGGTTCGAGGAGCGAGGGCTGGAGCGGATCGTCAGCATCGCTCAAGTGGGCAACGACGCCTCCGAACGGATCATGACCAAGCTGGGCATGCATCCGGTCCGTGAGACCGTCAATCCCAGCGGCGGCCGGCGGGTCCGGGTGTTCGAGTTGTCGTCGGACCAGTACGTCACCACCGCTCGTTGACGGCGGGCATGTCGCCCACGTCGCGGGGGGGCCCGGGGGGGGGGGCGCCCCGCC
>NZ_JBEOWS010000135.1:0-23070 GCF_040296125.1 Streptomyces sp. NPDC002265
GCCGGCCCCGCGTCCGGTGCTGCGCTCGGTGCCGCGTCCGGCGCCGGCGCCGTCGCCGGGGATCTGCCCGCGGGCCCGTCCGCGGAGCCCCGGGCCTGGCTGCGCGCCAACATGGTCTCCACGCTCGACGGTGCCGCCCAGCACGACGGCCGCTCGCAGCCCATCTCCAACGCCGCCGACATGCGGATCTTCGGCACGCTGCGGGCGCTGGCGGATGTGGTGCTGGTGGGCGCGGAGACGGTACGTCAGGAGGGGTACCGTCCGGCACGCGCGCGTGCCGAGTTCGCGGCGCGGCGCGCGGCCGCCGGGCAGACCCCGGCACCGGCCGTCGCGGTGGTCTCCGCCGGTCTGGACCTCGACTTCTCGCTCCCGCTGTTCACCGCGCCCCTGGTCCCCACCCTGATCCTCACCGGCGCCGCCGCGCCCCGGGACCGCATCGCGGCCGCGGAGAAGGCCGGCGCCCGGGTGCTGATCGCCGGTGACGGTGCCGGTGTGGAGCCGGCCCGCGCGGTCCGGGCGCTGGCGGAGCTCGGCCACACCCGGCTGCTGACCGAGGGCGGCCCGCGGCTGCTGGGCCAGCTGGTGGCCGCCGGGGTCCTCGACGAGCTGTGCCTGACCGTCGCCCCGATGCTCACCGCCGGTGCCGCGCAGCGCATCGCGGGCGGCCCCTCGGTGGCGGTGCCGAGCCGGTTCGCGCTGGTGTCCCTGCTGGAGGAGGACGGGTTCCTGTTCAGCCGGTACCGGCGGGTGTGACCGCCATCGGTGCAGGCCTGACCGAAAACGACGGAATGTGTCGTTCCGTTTAACTCCGGGCCGGGCACACTGAATCCGGCAGTACCCGTGCGATCACGGGGCAGGATGGTTTCCGCAGGGCCGTGCAAGGCCCCACGGAGGACAGAGGACCGGCCGGGTCCTCGAAGGAGAAGAGGCGCCTGGTGTTCAGAAGCGTGCTGATGATCGAGAAGGCCCTGACGTCCGTCGACGTGGAGTTCGTGACCACGCTGCACGGCGAGGAGGCGGTCGTCTTCCATGTCCTGCTCCAGCCGCGCGGCGACCAGGCGGACCGCCTGCTGCGGGCCATCGACGACATCGCGCTCGGCGACCTCGACGACGCCGCCCGGGAGGGCGAGACGCCGGAGGGGGAGGCCGCGAAGGAGCCCGCCCGGCAGGCGCTCGACGTGTCCCTGACGGCCCTGCGCGCGGCCGGCTGCGAGGCCGAGGGCCGGCTGGTCGAGGACCATCCGCTGGACGCCCTGAAGGTCCTGGTCGAGGAGACCGGGGCCGACGAGGTGATCGTCCTGACCGATCCCCACTACGTGGAGGAGTTCTTCCACCGGGACTGGGCCTCCAGGGCCCGGCACAAGGTGGGGGTGCCGGTGCTGAAGCTGTTCTCGCACAGCAAGGCGTGAGAGGGGTACCCGTGGCGGCCTTGCGCCTGCCCTAGGCTTAAGGCTCACGTTCGCCGCACCACTCCAGGGAGACGCACATGGCCCCGGGCCTTCCTACCGCCATGGACCGACCGCACTTCATCGGCATCGGCGGCGCCGGGATGTCGGGCATCGCCAAGATCCTGGCCCGGCGCGGGGCGAAGGTGGCGGGCAGTGACGCCAAGGACTCGGAGACCGCGCAGGCGCTGCGGGCGCTGGGCGCGACCGTGCACATCGGACACGCCGCCGAGCACCTCGCCGACGACGCCAGCTGCGTGGTGGTCTCGTCGGCGATCCGCGCGGACAACCCGGAGCTGGCCCGCGCCGCGGCGCTGGGCATCCCCGTCGTCCACCGTTCGGACGCCCTCGCCCGGCTGATGGACGGCCTGCGGCCGATCGCCGTCGCGGGCACGCACGGCAAGACGACCACCACGTCGATGCTGGCGGTCTCCCTCTCCGAGCTGGGCCTGGACCCGTCGTACGCCATCGGCGGCGACCTGGACGCCCCCGGCTCCAACGCCGAGCACGGCGCGGGCGAGATCTTCGTCGCCGAGGCGGACGAATCGGACCGCAGCTTCCACAAGTACGCGCCCGAGGTCGCGATCATCCTCAACGTGGAGCTCGACCACCACGCGAACTACGCGTCGATGGAGGAGATCTACGAGTCCTTCGAGACGTTCGTCGGCCGGATCACCGAGGGCGGCACCCTGGTGGTCTCGGCCGACCACGAGGGCGCGCGGGAGCTGACCCGCCGGGTCACCGCGGACGGCGTGCGGGTGGTGACGTACGGCGAGGCCGAGGACGCCGACGTGCGGATCCTGTCCGTGCTGCCCCAGGGGCTCAGGAGCGAGGTCACCGTCCTGCTGGACGGCCAGGAGATCACCTTCACCGTCTCCGTGCCCGGCCGCCACTACGCGAGCAACGCGGTGGCCGCGCTGGCCGCGGGTGTCGCGCTGGGTGTGCCGGTGTCCGAGCTGGCCCCGGCGCTGGCCGCGTACACCGGCGTCAAGCGCCGGCTCCAGCTCAAGGGCGAGGCGGCCGGGGTCCAGGTCGTCGACTCCTACGCGCACCACCCCACCGAGATGACGGCCGACCTGGAGGCGATGCGCGCCGCCGTCGGCGACGCGCGCATCCTGGTGGTTTTCCAGCCCCACCTCTTCTCCCGGACGCAGGAGCTCGGCAAGGAGATGGGCCAGGCCCTGGCCCTGGCGGACGCCTCGGTCGTGCTCGACATCTACCCCGCCCGTGAGGACCCGATCCCGGGCGTCACCAGCGAGCTGATCATCGAGGCCGCGCGGGCGGCCGGTGCGGACGTGACGGCGGTGCACGACAAGGCCGGCGTGCCGGGGGTCGTCGCGGGAATGGCAGGCCCCGGCGATCTCGTTCTCACCATGGGCGCGGGCGACGTGACGGACCTGGGCCCGCAGATCCTGGACCGCCTGTCGCGGGCCTGACCGAGAACCAGAGGGGCTGAGCTTCATGTCGTACGACGTCGAAAAGCCGGACGAGCAGTGGCGTGCGGAGCTGACCCCGGCCGAATACGCCGTGCTGCGCCAGGCCGCGACCGAACCCGCCTTCACCGGTGAGTACACCGACACCAAGTCCAAGGGCGTCTACTCCTGCCGCGCGTGCGGTGCGGAGCTGTTCACCTCGGAGACGAAGTTCGAGTCGCACTGCGGCTGGCCCTCCTTCTTCGACCCGAAGGACACCGACGCGGTCGAGCTGATCGCGGACCGCTCGCACGGGATGGTGCGGACGGAGGTGCGCTGTGCCCGGTGCGGATCGCACCTCGGCCATGTGTTCGACGGGGAGGGGTATCCGACGCCCACGGACCAGCGGTACTGCATCAACAGCATCTCGCTGCGGCTGGCGCCGGACGAGAGCTGACCGCAACCGTCCTACTCCGGACCGGCTGATGCCGGACCGTTCGACTCCGGACCGTATGACGCCCGCACGGAGAGTTCCGTGCGGGCGTCGTCGCGTTCACCGGTGCCGGTGCCGGTGCCGGTGCCGGTGCCGCAGGCGCAACCTGCTCCTCGAGTGGAAAGTCCTGAGGTTTCCGCAGGTCGATCGCGTTGTCAGTCCCCCCTGCCATGATCTCGCCATGTTCGACGACGCCTCGGTGGCCGGATCCCACAGGACCGACTTGACCGACTCGACCGACCTGCCCGACGGCATTCCCGCCGGCCGGGGAGAGGGAGTCTGATGGACCTCGCAGCCCGGCTGATGCGCGTGCTGACCGACCCGGACTTCGTGCCCGAGGAGCAGGACAGGCACCCGGATCTGTCGCAGGTCTCCGACGAGGAGCTCGGCAGCCTGCTCGTGGCGGCCTACCGGGCGGGTGCCTCGGCCGTGGGTGCGACGGCGATGGTCCGCTTCGCGGTCGAGCGCGCGGCCGAGTCGCGCCGGCCGCGCTATACGCCCGAGGCGTGCCGCCGGATGTTCGAGGCACTCGTCGAAAAATGCCAGGAGCACGGCTGGGCGGACCTCACCCGGGGCCTGGACGCGCTGGAGGGCTGCACGGGGCAGCTGCCCGACGTGTCCGAACCGGTCCGCACCCTGGTCGGGCTGTGGCTGGAGAAGGACACCGTGCGTCAGCCGTACGCGCTGCTCGCGGTCGCGGGGTTCGCCGACGAGGGGACACTGCGCGCGGCCGTGCGGCGCCTCTCCCGTGATGTGGGCCCCATCGTCGCGGACGAGATCGCGGTCATCGCCTCGCGCGCCCCGGCTGGTCAGGCGCAGCTGTCCGGGATCGGCCGGGACAGCAGGTTTGCCGCGCCGGGAGCGCATGTCTGGCGCAGATCGGCCGACAACCCCGGATACGCGGCGTTCGCCCGCCGTGCGCTGGAAGTGGCGGCCGACCGCACCGACGCGATCCGGGCGGGCGAGATCCCCTACCGGGCGGACAAGGCCTTCACGGACCGTGAGGTCACCACGCTCGGACAGGCCCTGCGGGTGGCGTTGCTGCGCGACGAGCCCTGGCTGCCGGAGTTGTTCGAGCGCCTGCTGCCCGGCGTCGCCCTCGCCCCGACGACGGCGAGGACACTTCCTTCGCAGGCCCTGCTGTACGAGGTGGTCCGCGCCGGGCAGGACTTCCCGACGCCCGAACTGGCGTCCGCGATCCGCACCGTGCGCCGGTCGGTCCGGCATGCCGGGGTGCCCAGACAGCTCGACAAGATGCTCAAGAAGGTCGACGCGGCCCTGGCCGAGCGCACCGCCGTGGCGCTGCGGCTGCCGCGGCTGGATTTCGACACCGCACCCGTCGCCGGCTCCGCCGCGGGCGGCGTCCTGCGCCGGCCGGTCGGGGACTACCGGGCCGTCGTCACGGTCACCGACACCGCCACGTTGACCTGGGAGAAGGACGGCCGCCCGCTGCGCAGCGTCCCGGCGCCCGTCCGTCGCGACCACGCCGCCCCGGTCAAGGAACTGCGCGACCTGGTGAAGCGGGTGAACGCCCAACTCGCCACCCTCGTACGCGCGCTGGAGGGCGGCTTCACCGCCGACGCCGTCCATCCCTACGGCTGGTGGCGCACCGAGCTGGCCGGGCACCCCCTCGCCCGCACCCTCGTACGCCGGCTGATCTGGGAGATCGAGGTCGCCCCCGGCCGGTGGCGAGCTGTACTGCCCCGGACGGACGAAGACCTTCCCGACGCGCCCGACGACGCCCGCGTACGCCTGTGGCACCCCATCCGCTGCGAGCCGGACGCCGTGCGGGCCTGGCGGGACCTGCTCATCGAACAGCGGATCCGGCAGCCGTTCAAACAGGCCTTCCGCGAGATCTACCTCCTCACCCCCGCCGAGGAGCGGACCCGCCTCTACTCCAACCGCTTCGCCGCGCACATCGTCCACTACCGCAGGATGTTCGCCCTGTTCAGGGCCCGTGGATGGAAGAGCGACCTGCTCGGCCCCTGGGACGGCGGGGACAGCGACGAGGCCGAGCGCACCCTGGCGGCCGGGGAGTGGCGGATCCGCTTCCTCCACGCCTGGGCCGACCGGTCCGGCGACGAGGAACTGGCCTCGACCGACCAGGTGCGCTTCGACCGCCGGGTGCAGGACGCCTGGCAGGAGGCACCGCTCGCCGACGTGCCGCCGCTGGTGTTCAGCGAGGCGATGCGCGACGTGGACCTCTTCGTCGGCGTGAGCTCGATCGCCGCCGACCCCGACTGGACCGACGGCGGCCCCCGGCGCGCCTACTGGGAACGGGCCTCCTTCGCCGAGCTGACCGGGAGCGCCGAGGCGCGCCGCGACGCCCTGGAGCGGATCCTGCCCCGCCTGGACATCGCCGACAGGTGCACGCTCGACGGCCGCTTCCTGACCGTCCGCGGCGATCTGCGCACGTACAGGATCCACCTGGGCTCGGCCAACATCCTGATGGCACCGGACGACAGCTACCTGTGCATCGTCCCGGCACGGCGCCCGGGGGACGGCAAGGTCTTCCTGCCGTTCGAGGACGACCGGCTGTCACTGATCCTCAGCAAGGCGTTCCTGCTCGCGGCCGACAGCCGGATCACCGACGAGTCCATCCTCGTGCAGATCGAGCGAGGTGCCTGACCGCGTCGACGGCAGCTCGCGGCGGCCGGCGCCGACCGCAACCGGCTGACGCCGGACCGGCCGGTCGGCCCCGCGCACCCTCAGCTGGACTCGCGCACGACCAGCCGGCACGGGACGGTGTGCACGCCCGGGGCCGGACCGGAGTCGATGGCCTCCAGCAGCCGCAGCGCGGCGATCCGGCCGATCTCGGCGAGATCCATGTCGATCGTGGTGAGCGGCGGGCGGCAGGCCAGGGCCATGGTGTCCCAGTTGTCGTAGCCGACGACCGCGATGTCACCGGGCACGCTCACCCCCCGCTCCCGCAGCGCGTCCGCCGCGCCGCGGGCGATCTGGTCGTTGCCGCAGAAGAAGGCGTCCGTGTCCGGCGCCGTACGCAGGACCGCCTCGGCGGCGCGACGCCCCCAGGCCTCGCTCCACTCCCCGTGGTGGACCCGGCCGGTCGCCAGGGTCAGCGAGGCACGCTCCAGGTGCTCGACCGCGTGCCGCGCGCGGTCCCGGGCGGCCGCGTGGTGCTCCGGGCCCGTGAGATGGGCGATCCGGGTGCGGCCGGTGGACAGCAGGTGCTCCATCGCGAGCCGGGCCCCGCCCCGGTCGTCGGACACCACCGAGGTGTCGGCCGGGTCGGTGGAGGGCGAGAGCGCGTAGACGATGGGGACGGAGTCGACCCCGGCCAGCGGCCCGCGTGGATCCGTACGGCGGCCGGTGACGATGATGCCGTCGACGCGCCGCTCCATCAGGTTGCGCAGATGGTGCTGCTCCCGGATCGCGTCCCCGCGCGTGTCGCACAGCAGCACCGAGATCTTCCCCGCCCCGAGCGCGTCCTCGGCGCCCAGCAGCACAGGGGTGCTGAAGCGGCCGATGCCGTCGGTGGTCATCAGCCCGACCGTCCAGCTGCGGCCGGTGTGCAGGTTCTGCGCCAGCTGGTTGGGCCGGAAGCCGAGCTCCTCCACGGCGTCCAGGACCCGCTGCCGGGTCTCGGGCCGCATCCGCCCGCCGCCGCTCAGCGCCTTCGACGCCGTGCCCACGCTGACCCCGGCCAGAGCGGCGACATCGGTGAGCTTCGCCCGGACTGCGACGGGAGAACGCGGAGCGGCTTCGGTCACGAGCAATCCTTTTCTCATACGACGTGATGGCGTGGTGGTGCGTCCGGGCGGCGCGCAGTGCGCGGGCATCGGCGCCCACCATCCTGACAGCCGTCCGGGCCGAGTTCCAGCCTACGGACAGCGGGAGAAAAACGCTGCGCGGCCCTTGACCCGGCTCGCTCGGCTCCCCTCTACTGTGGCGCTAGAGAAAACGGTTGCTCAACCATTTGCCCAACTGCCGGGCAGCCGCCCGCGTCCGCCTCTCACTCCCCGGAGAGCCATGCCCCGCACCCGCTCCGCCCTGCCCCCGACGGGCCCGGTCCGGCTCGGCCCGGACGCCCGTACCGCACTGCGGCCCGCCGTCGCCGAGGTGAGTTCCGGCTTCTGGCACACCCGCCGCGCGGTCAACGCGCACACCTCGATCCCCCAGGGCCCCGCCCTGCTCGAGTCCGCGGGAAACCTGCACAATCTGCGGCTGGCGGCGCCCGCGCCGCAGGCGCCGTCGGGTGCCGTGGCGCAGGGCGACTTCCGGGGCGCGTACCCCTTCGTGGACACCGACGTCTACAAGTGGCTGGAGGCCGCCGCCTGGCAGCTGGCCGAGGAGCCCGCCGAGGAACTGGCGGCCCACGCCGACCGGATCGTCGCGCTGGTCGCGGACGCCCAGCAGCCCGACGGCTACCTCAACACCTGGTTCCAGCTCCGCCGGGGCGGCGAGCGCTACCAGGACCTGCGCTGGGGGCACGAGCTGTACTGCGCGGGCCATCTGATCCAGGCGGCGGTGGCCCATCACCGGGCCACCGGACGGGACGAACTGCTCACTGTGGCACGCCGGTTCGCCGACCATCTGGACGCCACCTTCGGCCCGCCCGGCAGCGGCCGGCCGATCGACGGCGTCGACGGCCACCCCGAGGTGGAGACCGCCCTGGTCGAGCTGTACCGGGAGACCGGCGAACGGCGCTACCTCGACCTCGCCGGCTACTTCGTCGACCGCTACGGCCACGGCCTGCTCGGGGGCGAGGCCTACTGCCAGGACCGGGTGCCGCTGCGCGAGGCGACCGACGTCGAGGGACACGCCGTACGCCAGCTCTATCTGCTGGCCGGGGCGACGGACCTGGCCACCGAGACCGGCGACGCCGGGCTGCGAGCCGCCGCCGAACGGCTGTGGCGGGCCATGACCGCCGGCAAGACGCACCTCACCGGCGGCCTGGGCGCCCACCACGACAAGGAGGACTTCGGCGACCCGTTCGAGCTGCCCAGCGAACGCGCCTACTGCGAGACGTGCGCCGCCATCGCCTCCGTCCAGTGGAGCTGGCGCCTGGCCCTGCTCACCGGCGAGACCCGGTACAGCGACCTGATCGAACGCACCCTCTACAACGGCTTCCTCGCGGGTGTCTCGCTGGACGGCGAGAGCTGGCTGTACGTCAACCCGCTCCAGGTCCGCGACGGCCACACCGACCCCGGCGGCGACCAGTCGGCCCGCCGCACCCGCTGGTTCCGCTGCGCGTGCTGCCCGCCGAACGCGATGAGGCTGCTCGCGGCCCTCGGGCACTATCTCTCGTCCGCCGACGCGGACGGCCTCCAGATCCACCAGTACGTCACCGGCCGCTACCGCGGCGACCTCGACGGCACGCCCGTCGCCGTGACCGCGGAGACCGACTACCCCTGGCACGGGGTGATCTCCCTGACGGTGGAGGAGACTCCGCGGGACCGGCCCTGGACCCTGTCGCTGCGCATCCCGCAGTGGTGCCGCGAGTTCCGCGTGCGGCACGGGTCCCGTACGTACGACCGGACGGACGCCCCGGTCACGGACGGCTGGCTGCGGCTGGCCGGGACGTGGGCCCCGGGCGACCGGGTCGTCCTGGAACTCGGTCTGGAGGCCCGCCTCACCGCGGCCGATCCGCGCGTGGACGCCGTACGCGGCTGCGTCGCGGTGGAACGCGGACCGCTCGTGTACTGCCTGGAACAGGTGGACCACCCGGGTGGCGGCCTGGACGACATCGTCCTCGACCCGACCCGTCCGCTCGCCGTGAAGCACCGCCCCGACCTGCTCGGCGGGGTCACCACGGTGGTGGCCGCCGGACACCGCCGGCCGCTCCCGGACACCGGCTGGTGGCCGTACCGGCCCGTCGCGGCGACATCCGGGGCGCTATCCGGGGCGGCCTCCGGGGCCGGGCATCCGGCGGGCGACCCCGTCGAGCTGACCGCGATCCCGTACTACGCCTGGGCCAACCGGCAGGACGGCAGCATGCGCGTCTGGCTGCCGACCTCCTGAACCCACCCGGCTCCTGAACCCACCCGGCTCCTGAACCCACCCGGCTCCTGAACCGACCCGGCTCCTGAACCGACCCGGCTCCTGAACCCACCCGGCTCCCGGACCCACCCGGCTCCCGCACTCACCCGGTTCCTCGGCCCACCCGGCTTCCGAACCCGCTCCGGCCTCCCGAAACCCGTCCCGCTCTCCCGCATCCATGACAACGAGGTCACCGCAATGAGAAGCACCCGCCGCACCTTCCTCGCCTGCCTCGCCGCCGTCGGCACCCTCGTCTCCGTCTCCGCCTGCGGGGGCGGCGGCGCGGACTCCTCCGGCTCCTCCGCCGATTCGGGGACGTACACGTTCTGGGACCCGTACCCGCAGTTCGACGCCTCCTCGGACTGGGGCAAGCGCGTCGCCCGGTGCGGCACCGAGGCCGGGGTGACCGTCAAGCGCACCGGGTACGACACCACGGACCTGGGCAACAAGGCGCTGCTCGCCGCGCAGCAGGGCAACGACCCCGACGTGATGCTCGTGGACAACCCGGTCGTCTCCACGCTGGTGGAGGCCGGGATCCTCAACAGGACGAGCGACCTCGGGCTGGACACCTCCGCGATACAGCAGAACATCATCGGCGCGGGCATCCTGGACGGCGCCTCCTACGGGGTGCCGATCGGCGCCAACACCCTGGCGCTCTACTACAACAAGAAGATCCTGACGGCCGCGGACGTCGACCCCGCCTCCGTCAAGGACTGGGCCTCGCTGACGGCCGCCCTGAAGAAGGTCGCCGCGGCCGGGAAGAAGGGCATCACCTTCTCCGCGATCAACACGGAGGAAGGCAGCTTCCAGTTCCTGCCGTGGTTCTGGGGCGCGGGCGCCGACCTCACCGACCTCGACTCCCCGCAGGCGGCCGCCGCGCTGACGCTGTGGAAGCAGTGGGTCGACGCCGGCTACGCGCCCAAGGACGTCCTCCAGAACACCCAGACCACCAGCTGGCAGGAGTTCGCCACCGGCGAGTACGCCTTCGGCGAGAACGGCACCTGGCAGCTGGCCAACGCCGAGAAGGCCGGATTCGAGTACGGGGTCGTCAGCATCCCGGCACAGCACGGCGGTTCGGCGCCGGTGCCGACGGGCGGCGAGTTCGTCACCGTGCCCGTACAGCGGGACACCGCCCGCTACGCCGTCAGCAAGAAGATCGTCACCTGTCTGACCAGCTCGGAGAACCTGCTGGCCAGCGACACCGCCCTGACGTACGTGGCCCCCACCGCCGCCGTGCAGACCGAGCAGGTCGCGGCGAACCCGAAGCTCAAGCCGTGGGTCGAGGCCGTGGCCGCCGCCCGTGGCCGCACCAGCGGCGGACTGGGCACCAAGTACCCCGTCATCTCGCAGCCCCTGTGGACCGCGGTGCAGTCGGCCCTGTCCGGCGGCAAGAGCCCGAAGGACGCCCTCGCCACCGCGCAGACGGCGGCCGGGAAGGCCAAGGGCTGACGCCGGTCCGCGACCGGCTCGGCGGCCGACCCACCACCAGGCAAGCAGCACCCGCATCCAGGAGTTCGTATGACCATCGCCCGAGCCGACCGCCTGCCGGGGCGGTCACCGGCCGGAGCCGGGGCGACGGGCGCGGCCGGCCGGCGCGACGGGGCGGCCCGCCGCGGGCGCCGCCGCAGCCGGCTGACCGCGTCGGCCTTCGTCGCCCCGCTCGTCGTCTACCTCGCCGCCTTCTACCTCTACCCGCTCTACCGCAACCTCGACCTGAGCCTGCGGCACTACACGGTCCGGTCCTTCGTCGCGGGCGACGCCCCCTTCTCGGGCTGGGACAACTTCGCCCAGGTGCTGGACGATCCGGCCTTCGGGCCCGCGCTGCGCCACACGATGGTCTTCACCTTCATGTCCATCGCCCTCCAGTACACCGCCGGGCTGGCCCTCGCGGTCTTCTTCGACCGGCACTTCCGGCTCGCCGCCACCCTGCGGGCGCTGTTCCTGGTCCCCTGGCTGCTGCCGCTGATCGTGTCGGCGTCCACCTGGTCGTGGATGCTCAACAGCGAGTCGGGCGTGGTCAACTACGCCCTCCACCTGGTCGGTCTGCCGCCCGTCGACTGGCTGACCTCACCGGACCGGGCCCTGACCTCGGTGATCATCGCCAACGTCTGGATCGGTATCCCGTTCAACCTGGTCATCCTGCACAGCGGGCTCCAGAACATCCCGCGGGAGCTGTACGAGGCCGCCGCGCTGGACGGGGCGAGCGGCCGCCGGCAGTTCTGGAGCATCACCTTCCCCCTGCTGCGACCGGTCTCGGCGATCACCCTGCTGCTGGGCCTGGTCTACACGCTCAAGGTGTTCGACCTGATCTGGATCATGACCAAGGGCGGTCCCGGCGACTCCTCGTCCACCCTGGCCACCTGGTCGTACCAGCTCGGATTCGGCACCCTGCTGCCGCAGTTCGGCCCCGGGGCCGCCGTCGGCAACCTCCTCGTCCTCATCGCGTTCGTCTTCGGTCTGCTGTACATCCGCGTCCAGAGGAGGCAGGGAGCATGACCTCCCGCACCGGCTCCCGCCGGCTCACCGTGATCGGCGTCCTGCTCACCGCGCTCATGCTGTTCCCGGTGTACTGGATGCTGAACGTGTCCCTGACCCCGCAGTCGGACATGCGCAAGTCCCCGCCCGACCTGCTCCCGCTGCACCCCACCTTCGAGGGCTACCGGGCCGTCCTGCACGACCAGTTGCCCTACCTCGGCACCAGCCTGCTCATCGGCCTGGGCACGGTCGCCCTCACCCTCGTCCTTGCCGCGCCCGCCGGCTACTCGCTGGCGAAACTGCGTCCGCGCGGCGGCGGCCTGCTGAGCCTGGCCCTGCTGATCGCGCAGATGATCCCGGGCATCGTCATGGCGATGGGCTTCTACGGCATCTTCCTCGACGCCGGGCTGCTGAACTCCTGGTGGGGCCTGATCGTCGCGGACTCCACCATCGCCGTGCCCTTCGGCGTCATGATCTTCGCGGCGTTCATGTCGGGCATCCCCGACGAACTCACCGCCGCCGCCCGGATCGACGGCGCGGGCGCGTTGCGCGTCTTCTGGTCCGTCGTGCTGCCGGTGAGCCGCAACGCCGTGGTCACGGTCTCGCTGTTCGGCTTCCTGTGGGCCTGGTCCGACTTCGTCTTCGCCAACACCCTCGACGGCGGCGGCGATCTGCGCCCGATCACCCTTGGCATCTACCACTACATCGGCAACAACAACCAGGAATGGAACGCGATCATGGCCACCGCCGTCGTCGCCTCCGTACCCGCCGCCGTCCTTCTCGTCCTCGCGCAGCGGTACGTCGCCGCCGGGGTCACCGCGGGCGCGGTCAAGGACTGACGGCACGTCAGCCCCATCCCCGTCCCGCCCCCGTCCCACCTTCCTTCCGTCCCCCTTCCTCCCCTCCATGTCCGTCAGGAGAGCCGCCACCCATGTCCGCTCCGATATCCCGAACGGCCGTCCGCGGAAAGCCGTTAGGCCGGTCCGCCGCCTCCGTGGCCGTGGTGACGGCGCTGGCCGCCGCCGTGACCGCCCTGCCGGGCACCCCCGCCCAGGCCGCCCCCACCGCCGCCACCACGCTGGTCGTCCACGCGGCACAGAACCTGAGGTCCGTCACCCATGTCGCCACCGGCAGCCTCTACGGCCTCGCCGACGCGAGCACCCCCGCCGACAGCCTCGTCCAGGCGCTGAAGCCGAACACCTTCGTCCAGATGGCCCCCGGCGGAAGGCAGTTGCCCAACGGCGAGCCCAGGCCCGCCGGTGACTCCCTGGTGGTCGCCGCCAAGGCGGCCAGGGCCGGAGCAAAGGTGGTCGTCCGGATGCCCGACTGGTATCCGGACTTCCCGTACAAGTGGGTGAGCTGGAGCGACTGGCTGGCCGCCGTCGACACCCAGGTGGCCTCCGTCAAGGCGTCCGGCGCCGGCAACATCGGCGCGTACGAGCTGTGGAACGAGCCCGACTGGACCTGGGACACCGCCAATGCCGGTGCTTTCGACGCCGGTTGGGCCCGGACGTACAAGGAGGTACGCGCCAAGGACAGTGCCACGCCCATCCAGGGGCCCAGTCACTCGGCCTGGAACCAGGGCTGGATGAGTACGTTCCTCACCGACGCCAAGGCGTCGGGCACCGTGCCGGACGTCATCGCCTGGCACGAGCTTCAGGGCAGCCAGGACATCGCCGCGCATGTCTCCGCCTACCGCGCGCTGGAGAGCGGCCTCGGCATCAGCCCGCGGCCCATCTCCATCGAGGAGTACGGGACCCCGTCCGAGGTCGGTGTGCCCGGGGCCCTGGCGGGCTACGTCGCCAAGTTCGAGCGCGCCGGCGTCCGGGACGCGGAACTCGCCTTCTGGAACCACTACGGCACGCTCGGCGACACCCTGACCGACACCGGGGGATCGCCCAACGGCGCGTACTGGCTGTACAAGTGGTACGGCGACATGTCCGGGACGATGCTCACCACCACGCCCCCGGCGCAGACCGGCATCGACGGTGCCGCCTCTCTCACCGGCGACGGCAGGCAGATCGGTGTCGTCTTCGGCGGGGGCACCGGGGCCACGGCCGTGACCGTCGACGGGCTCGGCTCGCGGCCGGCGTTCGGCAGTACGGTCCACGTGAAGCTGGAGTACACCCCCTCCAAGGGTCGGACGACTGCCGTGGCGGCCCCGTTCACGATCTCCGAGGCCGACTACCCGGTCAGCAACGGCTCGATCACCGTGCCGGTCGCCATGAACGCCTCCGACGGCTACCACCTGGTCGTCACGCCCACCGGGACCTCCACCTCGCTGGCCGGCCGCTACCAGATCACCAACAGGAACAGCGGGCTCGCCCTGGACACCCTGAACGCCGGTACGGCCCAGGGCACGGCCGTCGTCCAGGCCACCCCCGCCTCCGGGACAGACCAGAACTGGACCCTGGTGGCGGCGGGCTCGGGGCTCTACCGGATCGTCAACCAGGCGAGCGGTCTGCTGCTGGGCATCACCAACGCGAGTACGGGCGACGGCGGTACGGCCCTGATCTGGGGTGACAACGGCACCGCCGACCACCTGTGGAAGCTGACCGCACGCTGACCTGCCCGCCCCGGGCGCCCTCCCCAGCCGTCGGCGCCCGGGGCTCACAGCACCTTGCGCTGCACGAGCGCCGAGAGCACCAGCGCGCCCGGGAGCAGCGGCACCCACACGGTCAGGACGCGGTAGCCGATGACGGTCGCCGTGGCCAGGCCCAGCGGGGCGCCGAACGCGGTCATGGCCAGCACCAGCGCCGCGTCCACGGGCCCGATGCCGCCCGGCGCGGGTACGGCCCCGACCGCGGTGCCCGCCGCCAGGAACGCGAACACCACCTGGGCCCAGGACAGCGGCAGCCCCAGCGAGGCGCCGACCGCGGCGATCACGCACCCCTGGAGCACCGGTGTGGCGGCCGAGCCGCCCCACAGGGCCAGCACCCGGCTGGGCCGGGTGTGCAGCACCCGCGCGTCGGACAGCGCGGTACGGACCAGGGCGAGGACCGGCCGGCGCAGCGGGCGCACCAGGGTCACCAGCAGCGCGGCCGCCGCCGGACCGGCCACCAGGCACACCGTGATCAGCAGCAGCGTCCCGTCGTCCGGTACCAGCGCGCCGAGCTCCAGCATGTCCGGGAAGGCCAGCACGAAGACGAGCAGGACCGGGATCTTCGCGATCGGCTTGGCCAGCGAGTACAGCGCGATCGAGGCGGTCGCACGGGCGAGGGGGATGCCCTGGCTCCGGTAGAAGCGCAGGGTGACGGCGTGCGCGCCGACGCTGGCCGGGAGCACGTGGTTGGCGGCTCCGGCGGCCAACTGGGAGGCGATCAGCAGCCCCGGTGGCAGCCGGTCCGGGATGGAGCCCTGCCGTACGACGGCGGCGGCCACCCAGCCCAGGCAGGTGAAGAAGAGGGCGAGCAGCAGCCACCAGGGGTCGGCGGAGGCCAGCCGGGCGGTACCGCCGCGTACGGAGGGCCAGTCGACCGCCGCCCACACGACGATCAGCAGGACCGGAAGCAGGACCGCGGCCCGGCGGAGGAGCCTGGCGGCCGCCGGGGAGCCGACGGGGGAGACGGCAAGCGCGGGCGAGGCGGGTGAGGCGGACGAGGTGCAGGGTGCGGGAGGGGAGAGCGCGGTGGCGGGCGGAGTGCAGGAGGGAGCGGCGGGGACGGAGGCGGGGGCGGGGAGCGGCCCTCGGGAGTCGTCGAGCGGCAGGAGGGACACGACGGCAACGTCCCCGTCCGGTGTGACGCAAGGGTGTCCGGGAATCGACGGAGCGTGGGCGAGCGGACGTCGCGGCCGCGGCAGCACCCCGGCCGAGCGGGCGCAGCGGCCGCGGGAGCACCCCGGCGGACCCGGCTCACACGTCCGTGTCCCCGATGCACCTCGCGCCCTGCGGAAGCGGTTTCACGGCCTTGCTGAGCTCCAGTAGCGCCGTGTCGGTCTCGGCGGTCCCGTCGGTGAGGGTGATCTCTACGGCCGGGTCGCGGCCGTAGGTGATCAGCACCTTGCGGCCGTCGTGGAACTTCGCGTCCTCGAGGACCCAGTCGACGCCGTCGACGCTCAGACATCTGTCGACCGTCGGCTGCGGCGGCCGCAGTCCACAGCGCAGGACCACCGCGCCGCCGCCCCACACGGTGACGCCGACGACACCGGGGTCGGACCGCCGCTGCCCGCCCAGCTCGGCCGGATAGTCCCGGGCGATCCGTGCGCACCGCGGGTCGTCACCCCGCTCGGCCGCCGTCATGCCGGGCCTGGCCGAATCCGCCTCGCGCACGAGGAGCAACGCCCCGGCCACCAGCCCGGACACGCCCAGACATATGACGGCGCGTGCCCTGCGAGAACGGACCTTCATCGCCTTGTGTCCCCCTGCCCGGCAATTCCGGTGGCAGAGCCGCACGCTACGCCCCGGGCTCCGGAGCCCCCGCACTCGGGTCAGCCGTCGTTGGGCGCGAGCGGCAGGCCGACCGTGAAGACGGTGCTCCCGGGCTCGTCGCCCAGCTCGATGGTGCCGCCGTGCGCGCGCACCAGCGATCCGGCGACCGACAGGCCCAGGCCGCTGCCGCCGCGGTCCCGGCTGCGGGCCTTGTCGACCCGGTAGAAGCGGTCGAAGACCCGGTCGCGGTCGGCGGCCGGTATCCCGGGGCCGGAGTCGGTGATCCGCACCACCGCCCGGTCGGCGGTGACGTGCAGGACGAGGGACACCGCGGTGCCGTCGGGAGTGTGCACGGCGGCGTTGGTGAGCAGGTTGTCCAGCACCTGCCGGACCCGCTGCGGGTCCAGCCGCAGCCGTACCGGCGCGGGTCCCGCCGTCACGGTCAGCGGATGCCCCGGGTGGCTCGCACGGAACGCGTCGGCCGCGTCCCCGACCAGCTCCACCAGATCGGCGTCCCGCATCCGCAGCGGCGTCTCCACCTCCTCGGCGTCCAGCCGCGCGAGCAGCAGCAGATCGTCCAGCAGGAAGCCCATGCGGGCGGCCTCGGCACGCAGCCGCGCCAGATGTCGGTCCCGTTCCCCGGGGGCGTTGGCGGCCGCGTACTGGAAGAGGTCGGCGTAGCCCCGTACCGACATCAGCGGGGTGCGCAGCTCGTGCGAGGCGTCCGCGACGAAGCGGCGCAGCCGCTGCTCGGCCCGCGCGCGCACCGCGAGGGAGTCGTCGATGTGCTCCAGCATCGTGTTGAACGCGACGCGCAGCTCCTCCACCTCCGGGCCGCCGCCCGGGGCGTCCGCGCGCAGCGGCAGCCGGGCCGCCGACCCGGTCAGGTTGTGCGAGGCGATGCCGTGCGCGGTGTGCGCCATCTCGCTCAGCGGCCGCAGCCCGCGCCGCAGCAGCGCCCGCCCGGCCACCACCAGGGTGAGCAGCGCGAGGGCGAACGCCACGACCTGCACGGTGATCAGCCGGCGCACGGTGGCGTCGATGCCGGCCGTGGGCGCGGCCGTCACCAGGACCACCCCCGGCTGCACCGCGCAGGCCCGCAGCCGGTAGGTGCCCGCCCCGTCGATCCGCACGGTGCGCTGGATCTCGTGCGGGGTGTTCGCCCTGAGCTCGGCCAGGGCGGTCAGCGCGCGGCTGTCGGACGGCACCTCGGCCGGGGTGCGCAGCACCGCCGAGGTCCCCGTCACGTCGTACACCGCCGTGTACCAGCCGTAGTACGGCTGGCGGGTCACCGTGCCGTGCGCCGCCGCGTCCTTGGACTGCACGACCTGGACCAGCTTCAGCTGCGCGGTCAGTTGGTGGTCCAGGTACTCGCGCATGTACATGGTCAGCGCGGTGCCGACGACGGCGAACACCCCCAGCGACAGCGCGCCCAGACCGAGCGCCAGCCGGGTGCCCAGGCGCAGCCTGCGATAGGCGTGCCGGAACCGGCCGAGCGCCGTGCTCACTGCGCCGCCTGCCGGACCGCGTACCCGAACCCGCGCACGGTGTGGATCAGCGGATCGCCCGTGGCGTCCAGCTTGCGGCGCAGCCGGCTGACCACCAGCTCCACGACGTTGGAGCGGCCGCCGAAGCCGTACTCCCACACATGGTCCAGGATCTGCGCCTTGGTCAGGACGGCCGGCGACCTGCGCATCAGGTAGCGCAGCACCTCGTACTCGGTGGGCGTGAGAGTCAGCAGCAGGCCGTCGCGCCGCACCTCACGGGTGTCCTCGTCCATCGTCAGGTCCGCCACCCGCAGCACCGGCCGCCGGAACCCGGGCCCGGTGCTGCGCCGCAGCACGGTGCGCAGCCGGGCCATCAGCTCCTCCACCGCGAACGGCTTGACCAGGTAGTCGTCGCCGCCCCGGGTCAGCCCCGCCACCCGGGCGGCCACCGTGTCGCGTGCGGTGAGGAACACCACCGGCACCATCGTCCCGGAGCCGCGCAGCCGGTCCAGGACACCGAAGCCGTCCACGTCGGGCAGCATCAGGTCGAGCACCACGATGTCCGGGTGGAACTCGGCGGCCCGGCGCAGCGCCTCCTCGCCCGAGTGGGCGGTGACCGCCTCCCAGCCCTCGTAGCGGGCGACCGTCGCCACCAGGTCGGCGATCGGCGGGTCGTCGTCCACGACGAGCAGTCGTACCTTTTCCACCCGCTCATAGTGCTTCACCCGGTCCCGGCCGCCGGGGCGGGGGCGCCGTCGTGGACACTTCGATAACCACTTGAAAGATGAACGACAGCAAAATGACAGCTCCGCGCGGACAAGCTCGGACTCCCCGGCCCCGATCAAGGAGCTACCGCCCGTGACGACCGTCCAATCGCCCCCCGCGCCTCCTACGGCGCTGCGCCCCAGGGTGGTGGCGCGCACCGGCCTGTACGCGGTGCTGGCCGCGAACGCGGCCGCGGTCGCCTGGTTCTTCGCCCAGGCGGGCTTCGCCTCGAACGCCCTGATCGTGCTGGGCCGGCTCGCCGGTCTGTACGGCGCGCTCCTGATGGCGTTCCAGCTGCTGCTGGTGGCCCGGCTGCCCTGGCTCGACCGCCGGATCGGCATGGACCGGCTGACCTCCTGGCACCGCTGGACCGGCTTCGGCGTCCTGTGGAGCCTGCTCGCGCACGTCGTGTTCATCGCCTTCGGCTACTCCGACTCCTCCGGCATGGACCCGGTGAGCCAGGTCGTCGACCTCGCCGAGACCGTCGAGGGCGTGCTGCGGGCCGTCGTCGCCCTCGCGCTCCTCCTCGTCGTGGGCGCCGCCTCGGCCCGCTGGGCCCGGCGCAGGCTGGCGTACGAGACCTGGCACTTCGTCCACCTGTACACCTACGTGGCCGTCGTCCTGGCCTTCACCCACCAGGTCGCGGTCGGTACGACGTTCACCGCGTCCTTTGCCGCGAAGGCCTACTGGTAAGCCGTGTGGGGCCTGGCCCTCGGCGCGGTCGTCGTCGGCCGGGCCGTGCTGCCGCTGTGGCGCAACCAGCGGCATCAGCTCCGGGTGTCGGCCGTCGTCCCCGAGTCGGACACCGTCGTCTCCATCCACATCACCGGACGCGACCTGGACCGGCTGCCCGCCCGGGCCGGCCAGTTCTTCCTGTGGCGGTTCCTCACCAAGGACCGCTGGTGGCAAGCCAACCCGTTCTCCCTGTCGGCCGCCCCGGACGGCCGCTCGCTGCGGCTCACCGCCAAGACCGCGGGCGACGGCACCGCCGCACTGCGGCACCTGAAGGTCGGCACGCGCGTCTTCGCCGAGGGCCCCTACGGCGCGTTCACCGCGCTGCACCGCACCCGGCCCGAGTCCCTGCTCATCGCGGGCGGTGTCGGGGTCACCCCGATCAGGGCGCTCCTGGAGGAACTGGAAGGTCACGCCGTCGTCGTCTACCGCGTCGCCACCGACCGGGACGCGGTGCTGTACGACGAACTGCGCGAACTGGCCCGGGCCAAGGGCGCCGAACTGCACCTGGTGACCGGCCCGGTCAGCCCCGACAAGCTCGCCCCGGCCGAACTCGCCCGGCTGGTGCCGGACATCGCCGACCGGGACGTCTTCCTGTGCGGACCGCCGCCCATGATGAACGCGGTGCTCGCCTCCCTGCGGGCGCTGGACGTGCCGGGACCGCAGATCCACTTCGAGCGTTTCAGCCTGGCGGGATGACGAGGACCGAGGGAAAAGGGAAAGAGGGAAAGACCGTGAAACGAGCGATACCCGTCCTGGTCCTGAGCGTCGCGGGCCTCGTCCCGGTGTGGCGCTACGAACCCTCCGGCGCGACGTCGTCCACGCAGGCCGCCGGGCCGGCCCGCACGTCGACGTCCGGGTCCTCGGAGGTCGTCACGGGTTCGACGGTGAACACCGTGGAGGGCCCGGTACAGGTGGAGGTGACGTTCGAGGGCGACAGGATCGCCTCCGTACGGATGCTCCGGCAGCCGAACCACCCGCAGACGACGGCCGCCGTACCGAAGCTGATCACGGAGACGCTGCAGGCGCAGAGCGCGGACATCGACACGGTGTCCGGCGCGACGTTCACGAGCGACGGCTACCGGAAGTCGCTCCAGGCGGCCATCGACGCGCAGGGCGCCTGACGCGCGGCGCGGCGAACACGTCACGGGATTCCCGGTCTCGCCGCGTCCCGCGCACTCCGGACCTCCGGCGGCCGCCGCGCCACAGGACGCACCCCGGGAGCCGCAGTCCACAGTGCCGTGACAAACCCGGTCTAGACTCTCCCCGCATCGGCCCGGCAACGACGACCGTGACCGAAGCAGGGCCATTTCCTGCCAAACCCGAAGGGTATTCGGCGTTTTGATACGGATAGATTCAGTCACCAAGCGGTACCCGGACGGCACGGTCGCGGTCGACCGGCTCTCGTTGGACATCCAGGACGGCTCGATCACCGTCCTCGTCGGTCCCTCGGGCTGCGGGAAGACCACGACCCTGCGCATGATCAACCGGATGATCGAGCCGAGCGAGGGCACCATCCTCCTCGACGGGGCAGACATCCGGCAGCAGCCGGTCAACACCCTGCGCCGCTCTATGGGTTACGTCATCCAGAACGCCGGTCTCTTCCAGCACCGCACGATCGTCGACAACATCGCCACCGTGCCGCGGCTGCTCGGCTGGGGCAAGGACCGGGCCCGCACCCGGGCCCGCGAGCTGATGGAACGCGTCGGTCTCGACGCCTCGCTCGCCAAGCGCTACCCCTACCAGCTCTCCGGCGGCCAGCAGCAGCGCGTCGGGGTGGCGCGGGCGCTCGCCGCCGATCCGCCGGTGCTGCTGATGGACGAGCCGTTCTCCGCCGTCGACCCCGTCGTGCGCAAGGGACTCCAGGACGAACTCCTGCGCATCCAGGCGGAACTGGGCAAGACCATCGTCTTCGTCACCCATGACATCGACGAGGCGGTCAAGCTCGGCACGATGGTCGCCGTGATGCGCACCGGCGGTCACCTCGCCCAGTACGCCCCGCCCGCCGAACTGCTCTCCGACCCGGCCGACGCCTTCGTCGAGGACTTCCTCGGCTCGGACCGGGGCATCCGGCGGCTGTCCTTCTTCCCGTCCGGCGGACTGGAGCTCCAGACGGCTCCGGTCGTCGCCCTCGACGCCGACGCCGGGAAGATCGCCGCGCGCGGCTCGGCCTCCGGCGCCCCCTTCCTCCTCGTCACGGACCTGGACGGCAGGCCCCTGGGCTGGGGCGACCCGAAGGACCTCGCGGCGGGGGAGATCGAGCCCGGCCGACTGCTGTCCCACGGACGGCCGTTCGTGCACGGGAAGGACTCGCTGCGGGACGCGCTCGACGGAGCCGTGCTGTCGCCGACCGGCTGGGCGGTCGGCGTGGACGGCACCGGACGGGTCGTGGGGGTGGTGTCGCAGCAGGCCGTCGGCGAGGCGATCCGCAGCGCGCACGCCCTGGACCGCGGCGACGAGGCACGGACCGTCCGGTGAGCGGCTTCTTCGACATCCCCAGCGACCTCCAGCACACCTACGCGGGTCTGATCGGTCTGCATCTGCGTGAGGCGCTGGTGCCGGTCCTCGTCGGGCTGGCCGTGTCGCTGCCCGTCGCCCAGCTCTGCGTCCGCTTCCGCTGGCTGTACCCGCCCGTGCTGAGCGTGACCACCGTGCTGTACGCGATCCCCTCGCTGGCCTTCTTCGTGGTCCTGATCGACTACACCGGCCAGAGCGAGACGACGGTGATGATCCCGCTCGCCGTGTACAGCATGGTGCTGCTCGTGCCGGCGATCGTCGAGGGCGTGCGGTCGGTGCCGCCGGAGACCCTGGCCGCCGCCACCGCCATGGGCTTCGGACCCGTACGCCGTTACGTCCAGGTGCAGTTGCCCATCGCCGTGCCCGCGATCATCGCGGGCCTGCGGGTGGCCACCGTCTCCAGCATCAGCCTGGTCAGCGTCGGCATGCTGATCGGCAACCAGGGCGCGCTGGGCAACCTGCTGCACGACGCCCAGATCTACAACCGTCCCGAGCTCGCGGTGAACTCCGTCGCGACGACGGCCGTGCTGGCGATCCTGGCCGACGCGGCGCTGGTGGCCGTACGGCTGCTGCTGACCCCCTGGATGCCGAAGGAGAGCACGGCCCGGTGAACCTGCTCCAGTTCGTCCACGCCTTCTTCGGCGACGGCTCCCACTGGCACGGCTACGACGGCATCCCCACCCGGGTCCTCGAACACCTCCGGTACTCCCTGGAGGCGCTCGCCATCGCCGCCGCGATCGGACTGCCGGTCGGCCTGGTCACCGGGCACTACGGCCGGGGCGGCAACGCCCTCGCCCTGATCGCCACCGCGGGCCGGGCCCTGCCCACCTTCGGCCTGCTGGTGCTGGTGGTCACCTGGCTCGGCTTCGGCCTGGGGCCCGTGATGATCCCGCTGGTGATCCTCGCCGTCCCGCCGATCCTGGTCACCACCTACGAGGCGGTCCGCTCCGTCGACCCCGCCCCGGTGGACGCGGCCCGGGGCATGGGGATGCCCGAGCCGCGGATCCTGTTCCAGGTGGAACTGCCGGTCGCCCTCAGCCTGATCCTCGGCGGCCTTCGCTCGGCGGCCGTCCAGATCGTCTCGACGGCCACCATCGCCGCGTACGTCGGACTCGGCGGGCTCGGCCGGTACATCATCGACGGCCTCTACCAGCGCAACTACGAGAAGGTCGTCGGCGGTGCCACCCTGGTGGCCGCGATGGCACTCGCCACCCTCGCGGTGTTCTGGGCGGTGGGCAGGCTCGCGGTGTCCCCGGGGGTACGGCGCGGCACCTGACGGCCGCCGGGCCCGCGCCCGGGCCCGAGTTGTCCCGTGCCGGGCCCGGCGTGTTGTGCGCCCGCGCGGGAGGTACCAGGGCCTGTGCGGCGGGGGATT
>NZ_JBEOWS010000136.1:0-23046 GCF_040296125.1 Streptomyces sp. NPDC002265
GGAGGCCGACGACGGTGACACCGAGGGTGCCGGCGAGGCGGCGGACGGCCGGTCCTCGGGACCGGCCCCGTGCCGGTCGGTGCCGCCCGTGGCGAGTGCTGAGTACCCGCCACCCCCGATGAGTACGGCGGTCACGAGGGCGGTGGCGATGGTCGCGGTGCGCTTCATGTCGAGCCTCCCCGGCCGGACGGCTGCCCGGCCTGTGTGTTGTCTGTGCCCTGCTGTTTGATGACGTCAATGTGCCTGGGGGAAGCTGAAGGGCACCTGAAGCCACCTGAAGATCCCTTCAGGTTCCGTCTGGGAGGCTGGGGACATGCGCCTGTTGATCGTGGAGGACGAGAAGCGGCTCGCGCTCTCGCTGGCGAAGGGCCTGCGGGCCGAGGGCTTCGCCGTGGACGTCGTCCACGACGGGAACGAGGGCCTGCGGCTGGCTGCCGAGGGCGTCCACGATCTGGTGGTGCTCGACATCATGCTGCCGGGCCTCAACGGCTACCGCGTCTGCGCGGCCCTGCGCGCGGCGGGCCACGACGTGCCGATCCTGATGCTCACGGCCAAGGACGGCGAGTACGACGAGGCGGAGGGCCTGGACACCGGCGCCGACGACTACCTGACGAAACCGTTCTCCTATGTCGTGCTGGTGGCACGGGTGAAGGCGCTGCTGCGCCGCCGCGGCTCCGCCGGCGCGTCGCCGGTCCTGCGCGTCGGCAGTCTCGTCGTCGACACGGCGGCCCGCCGCGTCTGCCGGGACGAGACGGAAGTGACGCTCACCGCGAAGGAGTTCGCCGTGCTGGAACAGCTCGCGACCCGGGCCGGACAGGTGGTCGGCAAGCCCGAGATCCTGGAGCACGTCTGGGACTTCGCCTACGACGGCGACCCGAACATAGTCGAGGTGTACGTCAGCACGCTGCGCCGCAAGCTCGGCACCGACACCATCCAGACCGTGCGCGGCGCCGGCTACCGGATGGCGGCCTCGTGAAGCGGCGGCTGTTCGGTTCCGTGAAGGCCACGATGGTGCTGTGGGCCACCGCCGTGATGACGGTCGCACTGGTGGCCGCCGGGATCGCGGTGCTGATGTCGCTCCACATGAACCTCACCGAGCAGGCGCAGAGCGAGGCCAACGACACGGCCCGCAGGATCGCCCTCGGGGTCGCCACCTGGCGCGGGGGTGACGCCCGGCTGACGCTGCCGGAGGGTGCGCGGGAGGGAATCCCGGTGCAGGTGACGGACGAGAGCGGCCGGCTGCTGGCCGTCGGCGGCGGGCTGGAGAGCATCAGCGGCACCGGCGTGACGGCCGTACGCGTGCCGCCGGCCGCCCCCTCCCCCACGGCTTCCTCCCCATCGCCCTCCCCCTCCGCTCCCCCGACGCCGACCCCGGCCGCGGCCACCCTGCCGGGCGCCGGGGCGGCCGACGACCACGGCGGCCGCCGCGGCCGGGACAAGGATCGCGGCAGCGACGGCGACAGCGGCTCGGACGACAGCAGTTCGGGCAGCCACGGCTCGGACGACCACGGTACGGACGACCACGGCGCCGACGCCGTCCCGACGGCCCAGGCGAACGACCCGGCCATCGGGACCATCGGCGACACCGTCCAGGAGGGCTCCGGGCGCGCGGTGGTCGACGGGCGCAGCGCTCCGTACCGGTTCGCCACCGTCAAGGCCACGGATCTCGGCGGCCGGACGGTGCTCGTCCACGCCGGCGCCTCACTGGCGGCCCGCGAGAGCGCCGTTCGCAGCGCCGCGGTGGCGATGCTGGCGGGACTGCCGCTGGTGCTGCTGGTCGTCGGCGGCGTGACCTGGCTGGTGACCCGGCGCGCGCTGGCCCCCGTGGAGGGCATCCGGCAGGAGATGGCGGCGATCACCGCCTCCGAGGACCTCTCCCGGCGCGTACCGGAACCCGCCTCGCACGACGAGGTGGCCCGGCTGGCCCGCACCACCAACGAGACGCTCACCGCGCTGGAGGCCGCCGTCGACCGGCAGCGCCGCTTCGTCGCCGACGCCTCCCACGAACTGCGCAGCCCCATCGCGTCGCTGCGCACGCAGCTCGAAGTCGGCTCGGCGCACCCGCAGTTGCTGGACGTGCCCGGCGCGGTCAAGGACACCGAGCGGTTGCAGCACCTCGCGGCCGATCTGCTGCTGCTCGCCCGGCTCGACGCCGGTGAGCGGCCGGGGCAGGGCCGGGCCGACCTGGGCGAGCTGGTCCGCGAGGAGCTGGGGCGCCGCCCCGCCGACCGCATCCCGGTCTCCCTCCACGTCGACGGGGAAGGCCGGGTGACGGGCTCGCGCGGTCAGTTGGCCCGGGTGATCGGCAACCTCCTGGACAACGCCCAGCGGCACGCGCGCACCGAGGTCGTCGTGCGCGTGACGGCCCGGGACGACCGGATCGTCCTCACGGTCGCGGACGACGGCGGCGGCGTACCGGCCGCCGAACGCGAGCGGATCTTCGAGCGGTTCGTACGACTGGACGACGCGCGCGCCCGCGACGACGGCGGCGCGGGCCTGGGCCTGGCCATCGCCCGCGACGTGGCACGCCGCCACGGCGGCACCCTCACCGCGACCGAGTCACCCTCCGGCGGCGCACTCTTCGAACTGACCCTGCCCACGGCCTCCACCCCCGCGCACACGACTGCACAGCACGCCCAGGACTCCTGACCCGGCCGACGTCCGGCACGGCGCAGCGCGACCGTGGTCGGCCTCCTCACGCGTCACAGACCGGCAGCGGTGAGGATGCCGTGCATCCGGGCCGACGGCAGGGCGGAGTTGGCGGCGGCGTCGTCGACGACCTCGGGGTCCGGGTCCGACAGCAGCCGCTCCAGCAGGGCGTCCGTCACATTGGGGTGCCGGGCCACGCCGCGGCGCAGGAGGGACTCGGCAGCCTCGGCGAGTCGCCGAAGGGCCGCCACGGGCAGTTCCGGGTTCTGCAGGGCGACGTACCGTACCTCCGGGCTCGGCTCGTCGACGAACGTGCGCAGCGCGTGACGGGGGAAGTTGGGATGGTCGACGAGGAGCGGCCGGACATGGAAGACGTCGCCGTGGGCGCGGACCAGCCGTTCCAGCACCTCCGGCGGTGTGTCAGGCCGCCGGGCGGCGGCCCGGCGGACCCTGAGTTCCGGGTCGGCGTCCAGCCGCCGCCATGCCTCTTCCGGCAGATCACGACAGGTGGCCAGGACATACCGAAAGATCGTGAACGGCGAGTCCAGATAGGCGATCCGCTCGTCCAGGGGCGCTTCGCGCAGCCACTGCGGCTCGGAGGAGTGCCAGTGCAGAGCGACTTCGGCCTTGATGCTGCCCGCCGCGCGTTGGGCTTCCACGAGCGCGTACAGGCGGTGCCGCGTCGCGTCGTCGACGTGACGGCTCTGCGCCATCTCGACCCGCACCTGTGGGTCCTCGACGTCCAGGAACCGGGCGACCATCTCCGCCGTCAGATGCGGGTTTCCGGCTACGGCCTGATGGACCCGCTCGTCCTCGCACCGCATGAGCTGTGCGAACTGGTCCGAGGTGAGCGGGACGTAGCTCGCCACGTTGGCGCGCACGGCCGGGTCGGCGAGGCACCGGTCCCGCCATTCCGGCGGGACACCCGGCTGCCGGTGAAAGGTGGCGGCCGCGCGCACCGCGGGGTCCGGGTCGGCCAGCAGTCTCACCTGCACGGCGAGAGGCCGGTCGTACCAGGCCTGCGCGACGGCGGCGCGCAGCTTCGCGTTCGGCGCGTCGACGAGGGCTGTACGTGCTCGGCCGTACCCCTCCTCCAGCGCAGCGATGGGGAGCCCCGCCCCGCAGTCCACCGTTTCGCGGACGAAGTTCGCGAACGCGTCACGGATCGCCGGAACGGGATGCTCGGCGATTCTTCGACGTATCGCCGGGGAGATCCGGTCCCCGTGCAGTCGCACGGCGGTGCTGTCGTCGCCGTGCGCCAGCATGGCCTCGGCGATGGCGTCCGCCAGCCGACCGCGACGGAGTGACAGCCCGTGCCGGCCGGCCTTGTGCGCCGCCAGGCGGACCAGGACGTCCTCAGGGGCTGCCGGATTGCGTCCCAGGCCGGACAGTTGCGGGTGATGAAGGCTCGTCATGCGCCTATCGTGCCCGTCGCGGCGGCGTCCGCGCCGGTCCGTTCAGACGGTCGGACCTCCCTCGTCCCTCGCGGTGTTCACAGTTCGCCCCTGAGGACGGTCTGGATGATCGGGGGCCGGTTCCAGAGGGCCAGGATCTCGTTGGCCAGGGCCACGATCGGCTGGGGGTCCCGGTCGCCGCGCACGATGACGGCTGCGGCCGACAGGGTTCGCGGGACGGCTCCCGCGTCGAGGAGGACCCGCCAGTCGTCCGGGCCGAGTTCGAGGAACTCCAGTTCCGTGAGGCCGGCGATCTCCAGAGGGTCGGCGAGCGTGCCGGGGTAGGCGCTGAGGGTCCGCAGCCGGGGCAGTCCGACGACCGGGACGAGGCTGAGCGGCGGATCGTCCCACACTCCGATGGACAGGACCTCCAGGCCCGGGTGGGCGGCGGCCTCGATGCTGGGCAGGCGGCGGATGTTGACGTGCGCCACCGGCGACGGCCGCTCTCCGCGCGAGCTCCTGCTGCGTCGGCCGCGCCGGTTCGTCACCAGGTCGGTCAACGAGTCCGCGACGAGGGAGGCGCCGATGTTCTCCTCGTGGCTGAGGAAGACGACCTGTCTCAGGTGTCCGGCCGGGCCGGGGGTGAGGTCGACGGCCAGCCGGTCGCCACCGCCGTTGTCCCCGAAGGCGATCCAGCCGGGTGAGCCGACCACGCCCTGCACCGCGGCGTCGGGCGCGGTGTCGACCGCTTCCATCGCCGCGAACTCCCATCGGCACGGGCGGGACTCCGCGTCGGCGATGTAGAGGTCGTCCAGCCCGAAGAGCTCACAGCCGACCGCCGTCCAGTAGCGTGTCGCGACCTCGTAGTCGTCGCCCCAGTCCTCCCAACGGGACCGCGTCACCCGGTAGATCGACTTGAGCTCCTCGGGCAGCGGCACGCCGAGACGTGACTCCGCGGCGGCGATCTCCGCCTCCGTGGCGCCGATGGCGTCGGGCAGCCGCTCACGGAGCGTCCGCTCCAGCAGTACCGGGTCCGCCGAGGGGGCAGGCACCGCCCCGGGCGCCGGATCGGGCAGGACGCGCCACGGCTGCGGGAGTGCGCCCTCGACCAGGCGGAGCGCCCCCGGGTGCGGGGTGCCGATCCCGGGATCCACGGCGGGGCTCAGCGCGAGCAGCCGGAGCTCGGTCCTGCCGCTCGGCGATATGTCCGCCGTGAACGCGATCTCCTCGACACCGGTGTCCGCGAGCGCCGACCGCACCCGCTCCGCCGCGGCGCGACCGGACTCCGGCATCCGTCCTCGCAGCGGCAGACTCCAGCCGTCCCTGCCGATGCTTCCCGCCACGGGGCCGGTGCGGGCGGCCTGCCCGTCGGCGTGGTTGTCCCGGAGCAGCCGCAGCACGGGGGCCCAGGTCGCGAAGTCGTTCAGCGAGTGCGCCGGAATGTCTCGATCAACCATGCGCACACCGTACGGGGAGGCACTGACATCGAAAGCGGCTGCCGGATCGACATCCCGGCCCTGCCGCAACCTGGGCCTGAACTGCGGTGTCACAGAAGCCTGTTGAGACAATTGACAGGGACCCGCCACGTCGGTTCACTGCCAGGAAGGCAGGTACGGACCAGGATCGGCCCCCGCCCGGCTCGTCGAGGGCCGTCGGCCACGCCCGCCGAGCGCTATCCCCCAGCGTGGAATCGAGGCGAGTTCCGGTGTCCTTGCGCAGCGCCGACATCGTTGTCGGATCACGGTTCCTCACCTTCCTGGTGGCGGCCGTCCTCGCGTGTGCCGCGCTCGTCCCGGCGACCACGCCCGCGGCCGCCGCCACCCAGGTGTGCGTCCTGGCCTGCGACACACTGGACCCCTCGCTGGCCCGCCAGGAGAGCTTCCCGGTGCCGGACAAGAACCTCAACGGCCGCCGCCTGGAACTGCACGTCTCCGACGCGGACGACATGGCGTGGGCCAGCATCGACGACGGCGTGACCGGCGACTCGGTCTGGCTGGACCGCTCCTGGGACGGCGGCGCCACCTGGGAAGGGCTGCTCGGCAAGGCCTCGATACCGGGGACCTGGACCGGCACCAGAACCCTGATGTACAACATCACCGACCCGCGCGGCCACCGCCGCGGACTGGTCCGGGCCTGCGGCGACGCCGCCGCCGTCGGCTGCACCGACTGGGTCTGGCCCACCGTCTGCGACGCGCTCTGCGACCGTACCGACGCCGCCCGGGCGGCGGGCGACGACCAGCCGGTGCCGTCCACCACGCTCTACGGCCGCACCATCCGGCTGCACTTCGACCAGAAGAACGCCATGTCCTGGGCGAGCATCGAATCAGGGGCCGGCGGCGACGAGATCTGGCTGGACCGTTCCTGGGACGGCGGATCGACCTGGCCGGACGGCTCCTCGCTCGGCCGCACCGCCGTCCCGGGCGGCGCGACCGGCACCCGTACGGTCATGTACGCCACCCGCGACCCGCGCGGCCTCCTGTACGGCGGTGCGGTCCGCGCCTGCGGCCGTGCGGCCGGGCACCAGGAGGGCAGCTGCACCACGTGGGCCAGGCCCGCGCCGTCCAGGCCCCGCGCCGCCGCCGACGCGCTGATGTCCGCGTACGACCCCTACAACGGCTGGTGGCCGAGCAGTTGGTGGAACTCCGCCGCCACCCTCACCGCCCTCGTCGACTTCGCCAGGACCACCGGCACCCACGACTACGACTGGGCCGTGGCGCGCACCTACGCGCAGAACAAGGGCGTCTTCGCCGCCGGCGTGCGCAGTTCGGACGCGATCGAGGGCCACTTCATCAGCCGTTCCGTCGACGACTCGGCCTGGTGGGCCATCGCCTGGATCGACGCGTACGACTACACCGGCGACTCCCACTACCTCGACGAGGCCGTCACCATCACGGGCTACGTCCAGCAGTACTGGGACCCCGGCACGTGCGGCGGCGGTGTGTGGTGGGACCGGGAACGCACCTACAAGAACGCGGTGACGAACGGCCAGTACCTCTGGCTGACCACCGCGCTGCACCAGCGCCTGCCCGGCGACACGGTATGGCTGCAGCGGGCCAGGACCGCCGCCGCCTGGTACCGGTCCAGCGGGCTGATCGGCTCCTCGGGGCTGGTGAACGACGGACTGACCGTGTCCTGCGCCAACAACGGGGGCACCGTGTGGAGTTACAACCAGGGACTGGCCATCGGCGCGTTCACCGAGCTGTGGCGGACGACCGGGGACGATTCGCTGCTGACCACCGCGCGGACCCTGGCCGACGCCGCTTTGAGCAGCCCGGCGCTGACCCGCGACGGGGTGCTGACCGAGTCCTGCGACCTCGGCACGGCGTCCTGCGACGACAACCAGAAGCAGTTCAAGGGCGTCTTCATGCGCAATTTCGCCGACCTCGCGCGGGTCACCGGCTCCGCCGCCTACCGGAGTTACGTCCAGAGGCAGGCGGACACGCTGTGGGCCCAGGACCGCAGTGCCCTCAACGCACTCGGTGAACGCTGGGCCGGCGCTCCCCCCGACCAGACCGACTGGCGTACCCAGGCCGGCGCTCTCGCGGCACTCACCGCCGCGGCGGGCTGACGGCCGGTCCAGGCGGCGGCGCCCACGCGCGCACCTCGGGGCAGCACGGCGCCGACGGCCGCCCCGCACGGTGCGGGACGGCCGTCGGCGGCAGTGGGTCAGACGTTGCGCCGGTACTGGCCGCCGACCTCGAAGAAGGCCTCGGTGACCTGCTGGAGCGAGCACACGCGGGCGGCGTCCATGAGGACCTCGAACACGTTGCGCCCGCTGGTGGCCGCCTCCTTGAGCGCGGCTATAACGGCCTGCGCCGGGTCGTGGTGCCGGTCCTGGAAGTCGACGACGCGCTCCAGCTGGGACTGCTTCTCCGCCTCCGTGGCCCTGGCGAGTTCGACCGTGGTGGCGCTCTCGTCGGCGGCGCGCGGGTTGCGGAAGGTGTTGACGCCGATGACGGGCAGCGTGCCGTCGTGCTTGCGCTGCTCGTAGAGCATGGACTCGTCCTGGATGCGGCCGCGCTGGTAGCCGGTCTCCATCGCGCCGAGCACGCCGCCGCGTTCGCTGATCCGCTCGAACTCGGCGAGGACCGCCGCCTCGACCAGGTCCGTGAGCTCGTCGATGACGAACGAGCCCTGGAGCGGGTTCTCGTTCATGGCGAGCCCCCACTCCCGGTTGATGATGAGCTGGATGGCCAGCGCGCGCCGGACCGAGTCCTCGGACGGGGTGGTCACCGCCTCGTCGTAGGCGTTGGTGTGCAGGCTGTTGCAGTTGTCGTAGATGGCGATGAGCGCCTGGAGCGTGGTGCGGATGTCGTTGAAGTCCATCTCCTGGGCGTGCAGTGAGCGGCCCGAGGTCTGGACGTGGTACTTGAGCTTCTGGCTGCGCTCGTTCGCGCCGTAGCGCTCGCGCATCGCGACCGCCCAGATCCGGCGTGCCACCCGGCCCAGGACCGAGTACTCCGGGTCCATGCCGTTGGAGAAGAAGAAGGACAGGTTGGGGGCGAAGTCGTCGATGTCCATGCCCCGGGCCAGGTAGGACTCGACGTAGGTGAAGCCGTTGGCCAGGGTGAAGGCCAGCTGGCTGATGGGGTTCGCCCCGGCCTCGGCGATGTGGTAGCCGGAGATGGACACCGAGTAGAAGTTGCGCACCTGGTTCTGGATGAACCACTCCTGGATGTCGGCCATCATCCGCAGGCTGAACTCGGTGGAGAACAGACAGGTGTTCTGGCCCTGGTCCTCCTTGAGGATGTCCGCCTGGACGGTGCCGCGCACGGTCGCCAGGGTGCGCGCCCTGACCTCGGACGCCTCCTGCTCGGACGGCTCGCGGCCCTGCTCGGCCCGGAACGCGTCCAGTTGCTGGTCGATCGCGGTGTTGAGGAAGAAGGCCAGGATGGTCGGGGCCGGACCGTTGATGGTCATGGACACCGAGGTGGTGGGCGCGACCAGGTCGAATCCCGCGTAGAGGGCCTTCATGTCCTCCAGGGTGGCCACCGACACCCCGGAGGTGCCGACCTTGCCGTAGACGTCGGGCCGCTCGCCCGGGTCCCGGCCGTACAGCGTCACCGAGTCGAAGGCGGTGGACAGCCGGGTCGCCCGGCTGTCCTTGGAGAGGTAGTGGAAGCGCCGGTTGGTGCGCTGCGGGTCGCCCTCGCCCGCGAACATCCGGGCCGGGTCCTCGCCCTCGCGCTTGAACGGGAAGACACCGGCGGTGAACGGGAAGTACCCGGGCAGGTTCTCCCGGCGCAGGAAGCCCAGCAGGTCCCCGGCGTCGGAGTAGCGCGGCAGCGCCACCCGGCGGACCCGGCTCCCGGACAGCGACTCGCGGGTCAGCTCGGTGCGCAGCTCGCGGCCGCGCACGCTGACCACCAGTTCGTCGCCGGAGTATGCCTCCTTGGTCGCCGGCCACTGCTCCAGCAGCGTCCGCGCCTGGGGCGCCAGGCCGTGCCGGGCCTGCTCCAGCAGCCCCTGCACGTCCGCCACCGGCAGCCCGGCCTCGCCCAACTGCGCGCACACCGAGTCGAGTTGCTGGACGCGACGCGCCTGCTCCGCCCAGCTCTGCGTCTCGGCGTGATAGCGGCGCACGGTCTCGGCCGTCTCGGCCAGGTAGCGCACACGGCTCGCCGGTACGATCTGCGCCGCGCCGCTGGAGTGACGTACCGTCACCGCGGGCAGCGCGCCGTCGGCCGTCGCGAGGCCGCGGTCGGCCAGCAGGTCCCGGAGCCGCTGGTAGAGGGCGGTCACACCGTCGTCGTTGAACGTGGCGGCGCTGGTGCCGAAGACCGGCATGTCCTCGGGGCGGGACCCGAACGCCTCGCGGTTGCGCACCAGTTGACGGCCGACGTCACGCAGGGCGTCGGCCGCGCCGCGCCGCTCGAACTTGTTGATGGCGACCACGTCGGCGAAGTCCAGCATGTCGATCTTCTCGAGCTGGGAGGCGGCACCGAACTCGGGCGTCATGACGTACAGCGAGACGTCGACGTACGGAACGATCGCCGCGTCGCCCTGTCCGATGCCCGGCGTCTCCACGATCACCAGGTCGTACCCGGCCGCCTTGCACGCGCCGATGACGTCCGACAGCGCCTCCGGGACCTCGCGGACACCGCGGGTGGCCAGGGACCGGAAGTAGATCCGGTCGCCGTCCAGGCTGTTCATCCGGATCCGGTCGCCCAGCAGGGCGCCGCCGCCGCGCCGGCGGGTCGGGTCCACCGCCAGCACCGCCACCCGGAGCCGGTCGTGCTGGTCGGTGCGCAGCCTGCGGACCAGTTCGTCGGTCAGCGAGGACTTGCCCGAGCCGCCGGTACCGGTGATGCCCAGGACCGGCACGCTGCGCGCCGCCGCGGCCTCGCGCAGCACCGCCAGGTCCGCCTCCGGAACGTATCCGGCCTCCAGGCCGCTGATCAGGCGGGCCAGCGCGTGGCGGTCACCGGCCAGCACGGCGGACAGCTCGCTCGGCGCCTGGCGCCACAGCGCGGTGTCGCACTCCTCGATGATCGAGTTGATCATCCCGGTGAGTCCGAGGCGCTGTCCGTCCTCCGGGGAGAAGATCCGGACGCCGGACCGGGCGAGCCGGGCGATCTCCTCGGGGACGATGACGCCTCCGCCGCCGCCGAACACCCGCACATGGCCCGCGCCCGCCTCGCCCAGGCGCTTCACCAGATACTCGAAGTACTCGATGTGGCCGCCCTGGTAGGAGGAGACGGCCACGCCGTGCGCGTCCTCCTCCAGAGCCGCGTCCACCACGTCCTGCACGGACCGGTTGTGCCCCAGGTGGATCACCTCGGCACCCTGGGCCTGGAGGATCCGCCGCATGATGTTGATGGCCGCGTCATGGCCGTCGAACAGCGCCGACGCGGTGACGAAGCGGACAGGGTGCTTGGCCCGGTACAGCTCGGGCCGGACCGGCTCGGCCATGGACATATGCCCTCCTGAGGAAACTGCAACGCCTGGGTGCGGCGTCCCGGGACCGCGCGGGCACACGGACACACGAGTAGGCCAAGAATCACCGTACGTATAACTACTAGGACTTCCAAGTAAATGCCCATCGCGGTCCGCGGGCAAGGGTGGCCAGGCCCCTGTGACCCACATCACCACAGAAGGGGCACCGCCTCGGCGAACGGCAGGCAGCGGGCAGACGGAAGCAGGCCCTCCCGCACCGCGCTGGTCAGGTACACGGTTCGGCAGGGCCTGGATCACCAAGCTAGCGGTGCCGGGCCCGCCATCGCCCCGGACACGCCCGGACGGCCGTCGGCCGATGGACGTCACACGCCCGGCGGCGCCCGGCGCGACCCCGCGTCAGGCGGTCTCGCCCAGGACGGTGTCGAGACGGGTCAGGACGTGAGGCCAGCCCTTGCCCATCCCCTCGTACGCCTGCCGGCCCATCGGGGAGTCGAGGTCGAAGCCCGCATGGGTGAGGACCAGCCGGGTGCCCTCGCCCTCCGGCCGCAGCTCCCAGGTGACGGTGGTGTCGAGCACGCCTTCGGCGAACCGGTAGGCCAGCAGCCGCTGCTCGTCCACTTCGGTCACCTCGCAGGGCTGGAGACCGAAGTTGCCCATGTCGAGGGTGAAGCGATGCCCGACGACGGGCTTGACGTCACCGGCCGCCCACCAGCGGGCGTGCAGCTCGGGGTCGGTCAGGGCCCGCCATACCTTCGCCGGGGGGTGGGGCAGGAACTTCTCGCAGGTGATCGTGTCGTTCTCGGTCATGTGTCGTCTTCCTCGTCCAGAAGATCGGCGAGCGCCTCCAGGCGCTGCTGCCAATAGAGTTCAAACGGGTGCAGCCACTCGCCCACCTCGGCCAGCCGGTCCGCCTGGAGGTGGTAGAAGCGGTGCCGGCCGCGCGGCTCCTCACGCACCAGCCCTGCGCCACGCAGCACCGCGAGGTGCTCGGAGACCGCGGGCCTTCCGAGCTCGAACATCCCGGCCAGCTCACTGGCGGAGCACGGCCCTTCACGCAGCCTTTCGAGCAGCCTGCGGCGCACCGGATTGGCCAGGACGGCGAACACGTCGGTCGGCATGCCACAACGTTACGTCGGAAATCTCCGACGCGTCAAAGCCGACCTCGGCAGCGTGCCCCGTACGGCGGCAAGCGCCGTGGGGCGCGGGACGAGGGCGCACACCCACAGCCGGGCGCCGGGGCCCGGACGGCGACGCAGGCCGTTAGCCCATCCGCCGCACTGCGGGCGAACCCGCGCCGCGTCCGACCGCGCTCCGGCGACCTGCGTAAACGGATCAACGAGCGCCGCTGCTTCGCCTGTCCGGGCGACGCGCGCGCCGACAGCTGCTGTTGCGGGGCTGACGGCGTGTCGATTTCCTCGTCCGTAGAGCCCCACAGGGGCGCCGCACAGTCAGGCCGACCCTTGCGTTTCTGGAGGATTCTCATGCGACACAACCCCGTTGGCATCGGTATCGGCCTGCTCCTCGGTGTCCTGGCGCTGACGAGCCCGGCCTTCGCCGACTCGGGCAACTCCCATCTCCGCATCGACCCGGGCGACGCCTCCCCGGGTTCCACCGTCACCGTCACCGCCACGGGCTGCGCGCCGGGCGAGACCTTCGCCAAGGGCGAGTCGTCGGCGGCCGGACCGTTCCAGCTCTTCGAGGGCGACCGCGCGGGCGAACTCACCGGCGAGTTCACGATCCCCGACGGGCAGGACCTCGGCGCCGACACCGTCACCGTGAAGTGCCCGCCACGGACCATGATCACGGATACGTACGAGATCGGCGGCGAGGAGCCGAACGGCGCCGTCGCGGCCGGCTTCGGAGACGTCCAGGACACCCGTGCGCAGCTGGCCATGGGCGGTGCGCTGATCGCGACGGCCGGCGCCGGGTACGTGGTCAGGATGCGCCGCCGTACGCACGGCGCCCGCGCCTGACCGCCCCGCTCCCGCCGCATCGCCCCGGCACCGCATCCCGAGGACCGCGGGAATGAACCCCATCCAGTCGCAGTCGGAACACCGAACGGGGGCGGGACCCCGGCGCAGGACCTGCGCTCGCCCGCGCCCGTTCGTCCCCCCGGCCAAGTATCTGGCCCTGGCGTTGGTCACAGGCAGTGTGCTGGTCTTCGGCGCCCTGAACAACGGGCAGCAACCGCCGGAGCCGTCCCCCGCGCAGGCCTTCGCCCCGCCCGAGGCAGGCGGCGCCGCCTCGCCGGCAGCCCCCGCCGTGCCGCCGCTGCCCCGCGCGCAGCCCGTCCGGATCCGCGTCCCCGCGATCCATGTGGACGCCCCCATGACCAAGCTGCACCTCGACAAGTCCGGGACGCTGCGGCCGCCGCCGGCCGACAACCCCCGCCTCGTCGGCTGGTACAGCGAGGGCACGGCACCGGGTTCGCAGGGCACGGCCCTGACCGTGGGTCATGTGGACATGCCCGGCGGTAACCTCGGCGTCTTCTACGAGCTCGGCTCCCTCACCAAGGGCGAGACGATCGAGATCAGCCGTAGTGACCACCGCACGGCCGTCTTCACCGTCGACGCCGTCGAGGTCTACGACAAGGACAGATTCCCCCGCAAGAAGGTCTACGGCCGCTCCGGGCGCCCCGAACTGCGCCTGATCACCTGCGCCGGATACGTCAGGGGCGCCGGGTACCAGCGCAACGTCGTGGTCTACGCGACGCTCACCGGGGCGAAACAGCCGGGCTGAGCCGCCCGGGCCGCACGGCGGGCCGCCGGATATTCCTGTGCCGTGCGGCCGCCGGAGGTGCAGACTCCCACCATGGCGGAGATGGTGGCGTTCCGGAACGCGGTCGGCGGCTGGGCGACCGGCGGCCCCGGCGGTCCGGCGACCGATCTGGCGGTGCGCCTGGGGATACGGACGGCGGTGCTGCTGGAGGGGGCGAGCGATCTCGCGGCCGTGGAGGCACTGGCCGCCCGGCGCGGTCGTGACCTGGCCTCCGAGGGGGTGTGCGCCGTGCCGATGGGTGGCGCGATGAACGTCGGCCGCTATGCGGCTCTCCTCGGGCCGCCCGGCCTCGGCCTGCGGCTGACCGGACTGTGCGACGTGGGCGAGCAGCGCTTCTACCAGCGCGGCCTGGAGCGGGCGGGGGCACCGCACGCGGCCTTCTTCGTGTGCGTGAGCGACCTGGAGGACGAGCTGATCCGCGCGCTGGGCACAGCGCGGGTCGAGGAGATCGTCCGCGCCGAGGGCGACCTGCGGGCCTGGCAGACCTTCCGGCACCAGCCCGCGCACCACGGACGGCCCCCGCACGGTCAGTTGCGGCGTTTCCTCGGCACGAAGAAGGGGCGCAAGATCCGCTACGGCCGCCTGCTGGTCGAGGCGCTCGCCCCCGGACAGGTACCGGCCCCGCTCGACGACCTCCTCGCGAGCCTGTGACCCGTTGACCGCTGCGGGCCGTCCAGACGCGGCCGGCCGTATGCACACAACGCACGAGCCGACCGGTCCCGGTTCCGGTCCCGATCTCGATCCCGGTCTCCGACGACGCCGTCCGACACCTCGCCAAGCGTCGGCGTACGGCCGGCGGAGCCGCACACCGGCGGTCCACGACCCCGGGTAGTGGTTCAGACCTGTTCCATGTGCCGCGCATTCAGACCGGCGTCGCCGAATGCTTGCCGCCACCGCGCACGATCAACGCCGACGAAGGAGCGTATCGAGCGCAAGGAGATCGCAGTGAGCAAGCCCACCGACGCAGGACCAGGGCGCCGTACGATGCTGCGGGCGGCGGTCGCCGTCCCCGCGGTCGGGGCCGCCACATCGCTGCTCGGCACCGAGGCGGCCGGCGCGACGGCATCCGCACCCGCGTCCCGCGAGCACCGCTTCGACGAGGAGAGTCCCCGCTTCGCCCTGGCGGTGCTGCCCGACACCCAGTACCTCTTCGACGCCGACAGCGCCGACCCGCAGCCCCTGAGGGCGACGTTCCACTATCTGGCGTCCGAGCGCGCCGAGGCCAACATAGCGTTCATGACCCACCTCGGGGACGTCACCGAACACGGCACCAAGCAGGAGATCGACCTCGCCGCCGACACCTTCCGGACCATCCACGGGAAGGTGCCCTACAGCGTGCTGGCGGGCAACCACGACATCTCGTCCGGTACGGACGACCAGCGCGGCGACACCGCCTATCTGCAGGCCTTCGGTCCCCGCCGGTTCGCGGGCATGCCGACCTTCGGCGGTGCCTCCCCCGACGGCTACAACAGCTACCACGTCCTTCGGGCGGCGGGCCGCGACTGGCTGGTCCTGGCCCTCGACTGGCGCGCCTCGGACAAGGGGCTGGCGTGGGCGCAGGGTGTCCTGGACAAGCACCCCACCCTGCCCGCCGTCCTGACCACGCACGACATCGCCTGGGCCGAGGACGACGGCCAGGCACACCTGTCCGACAACGGACAACGGCTGTGGGACAGGATCATCCGCGGCAACGACCAGATCTTCCTCGCGCTGGGCGGCCACTACTGGCCTCCGGGGCGCACGGTGCTCACCAACGACGCCGGCCGGGACGTGCACGTCCACATCACCAACTACCAGGACCGCTACTACGGTGGCGGCGGCATGATCCGGCTCTACGGCTTCGACACGGTGCGCAACGTCGTCGACGTGCAGACGTTCTCTCCCTGGTTCCTCGGCAAGGCACCGCAGGACCGGACGCCGCTGGAGCAGGAGACCATCGAACTGACCGGCCCGGTGGACCGGTTCACCCTCGACATCGACTTCGCGAGCCGCTTCGCGGGCTTCGCGCCGGTCACCCCGCCGAAGCCCCGTCCCGCGCAGCGCGTCATGCCCCGCGGGACGGTCGCCTACTGGCGCTTCGACCCCGACGGCCTGCCCGCCGCCGGCCGTCCCGGTGCGACGCTGCCCGCGGGGACCGTGGCCCGTGACCTCACCGGCAACGGCAACGACCTGGCGGTGAGCCTGCTGCACGACAGCGCGGCCGACGTACTGACCTGGTCCGCCGACCATCACACCCAGCAGCCCGCCCACGCCAGCCTGCGCTTCGGCGGCGGGAAGAACCCCGACCGCGGCGCGATCCTCAGCACCAGAGCCGGCGCACCGCTCAACAGCCTGAAGTTCCGCGCGGGATTCACGATCGAGACCTTCGTCAAGCTCCCCGACCCGTTCGAGGGCGACCACGCCTGGATGGGCATCCTCAGCTGGGAGGGCCGCAACGGGGACGCGGGCAAGACCACCGGCTGGTCCACCGAGGAGCCGACGTGCAGCCTCGACGTCACACCGGAACGGTTCCTCCAGTTCGTGCTCTACCCGGACGTCCAGGACGCCGACCCGACCACGTGGAGCCACGCCATCCCCGTCGGGCGGTGGACCCATATCGCCGTGGTGAACGACGGCCGCCGCACCGTCATGTACGTGGACGGCTCCAGGATCGCCCGTAACCCGTCCCAGCCGGCCACGGGCATCGAGACGCTGGGCAAGCCCTTCGTCATCGGCGGCACCCAGTTCGCCGAGGCGTTCGGCCAGGGCTTCTACGGCTGGATCGGGGACACCCGCATCATCGACCGCGCCCTCGCCCCGGCCGACTTCATGCTGTCCGGCAAGTAGTACGGCGTCCGGGGACCGGATGCCCGGGAAAGGCGTGACGGACGCGTCCGTCGCGACCGGGCACCCGGTCCCTCTCCCCCGCCGCCCCCGTGCGGCATGATGCCCGGATGGACTACGAGCCGTACCGGGGCGAGTTGCTGACGTTCTGCTATCGCATGCTCGGTTCGTTCCACGAGGCCGAGGACCTGGTGCAGGAGACCCTGCTGCGCGCCTGGAAGGCCCGCGACCGGTACGACCCGGCACGTGCCTCGGCCCGGACGTGGCTGTACCGGATCGCCACCAACGTGTGCCTGACCGCACTGGAGGGACGCGGGCGGCGCCCGCTGCCGTCCGGGCTGGGTGCACCGAGCGACGATCCGGGGGCACCACTGACACCGGCGCCCGACGTGCCCTGGCTGGAGCCGTTCCCCGACCCACGGTTCGACGTGGACGTACGGGCCGACCTGCGGCTCGCCTGGGTGGCGGCCGTGCAGTGCCTGCCCGCGCGCCAGCGCGCCGTGCTCGTGCTGCGCGAGGTGCTGGAGTTCTCGGCCGCCGAGGTCGCCGGGCAGCTGGGGACCACGGTCGCGGCGGTCAACAGCGCGCTGCAGCGCGCCCGCGCCACCCTCGCCGACGCGGCCGACCCCGGCAGGCTGCCCGAGCCCGGCGACGGCCCGGCACGCGCGGCGGTCCGGAAGTACATGCAGGCCTTCGAGGCGGCCGACGTGCCCGCGCTGGTGCGGCTGCTGGCCGACGACGTGGTCCTGGAGATGCCGCCGGTCGCGCTGTGGTACCGCGGCAGCCGGGCGTACGGCCTGTTCATGGACCGCGTGTTCCGGATGCGCGGACCGGGCTGGCGCACGCGGGAACTCACCGCCAACGGACAGCCCGCGCTCGCCGCGTACGCACCGCGGCCCGGCGGCGGTCACCTGCTGCACACGATCCAGGTCTTCACCGTCATCGGCGGGCGCGTCGCGCACAACGTCGTGTTCGCCGATCCGCGTGTCCTCGCCGCCTTCGGCCTGCCGTCCGGGATCTCCGCCGACACGTCCCGCCGGGAGCGATGAGTCGGGGCGGTGCCGCCGGTATGTACCGGTGAGCACTCAACCGAAGGGAACCTCGCCATGAGCGTCGTCGTCATCGAGTTCATCACCCTGGACGGGATCGTCTCCGACCCGGACGGGTCGGCCGGCACACCGCTGGGCGGCTGGGCCTTCCGGCACGGTCCGGAAGCGGTCGCCGGGGACAAGTTCCGGCTCGGGAGCACCCTGGACGACGGGGTCCTGCTGCTCGGACGCAGGACCTGGCAGCTGTTCTCCCGGCTGTGGCCGAACCGCGACGACCCGTTCTCCCGGCGCATGAACGCCGTACCGAAGCTGGTCGCCACCCGCACCCTGACCGACGTGTCGGCCTGGGCCGGCTCACACATTCTCACCGGCGACCTCCTGGACGCAGTCAAGCGCGAGCGGCGCGACGTGGTCGTCACCGGCAGCCTGGGCGTCGTAAGGCAGCTGATGGCCGAGAACCTCGTCGACGAGTACCGGCTGCTGACCTTCCCGACCGTCATGGGAACCGGCCACCGCCTGTTCCCGGAGGGGACCCCGCACACGGAACTGCGGTGCCTGGCCGCGGAGCAGATCGGCGCCGCCGTCCTCACCCGTCATCGGAGGCCTTCTCGGTGACGGCCCCCGCGAGGTCGTCGTCGTGACCTCGCAGGACGGGGCCCGCGTGAAAATCGGATCGTACGACGACCGTCGCCGGATATCCTGCCTCGTCCTCACCAGGCCAGAAAGGTCCCCCCGTCATGAGCAGCCCCGCGTCACCCTTTCCCACCCGGATCGAGCTCACCGGAGAGGGTCTCGTCCTGCGCGACTGGACGGAGGCGGACGTGGCCGCGATGCCCGCTCTGTTCGACCACCCGGACATCGCGTACTGGACGCCGCTCGTCTCCCCCTTCGACGAAGCCGCGGCTCGCGCACGGCTGGACCGGGACCGGCGGATGCGGGCGGAGGGCTCGGTCATGCTGCTCGCCATCACGCTCGACGGCGGCGCGCCGCTCGGCGAGGTGATGCTGCGGCGCGCCCCGGAGGGCACGGAGATCGGCTACGCGGTCGGCCCGGCCCACCGGGGCCAGGGGCTGGCCGCGCGAGCAGTACGGGTGATGGCCGCGTACGCCTTCGAAGAGCTGGGCGCGCAGCAGGTGATCCTGGAGGTGGAGGCGGAGAACACCGCCAGTGTCGCCGTGGCCACGAGAACGGGCTTCGGACTGCTCGACGTGCCGTTGATCAAGGGGGAGGAGAAGGGGCGGCCCTTCGCCCTCCAGACGTGGGGTCTGAACCGCCCCTGACCTGGTGCCGCGGCACTACTCCCACGTCCCCTCGTCCGGCCTGTCGCGGCCCGGCCCGGGGGCGCTGTGCGCGATCCGGGCCAGGTCGCGGGTCAGCGACTCCAGCCACGACACGGTGGCGTAGTAGAGCCTCGGCGCGCCCGGCGGCTCCGCGGCGAACGCGGGGGAAGCCAGGTCGATGAACGGCAGGGGTGCCGTCGGGGTGTCACCGCCGGGGTCCAACGCCGCCGAGACCTGGAGCATCCGACCGGCCACCCGGTCGCCCAGGCCGTCGAGCGACCCGGCCGCCGCCGCGCCGAGCCGGGGGTGCGCCACCTGTGACAGCCGCTCGGACCCCCACAGCGTGTGGTGCCCGGCCATCAGCGTCGCCTGCCAGTCGACCTCGGGCATCGCCACCGCGCGCCGCCCGCCGCCGAACGGTGTCGGCTCGCTCTGGAACTGCGCGTAGGCGGACTCCGCGAGGACGACCGCGTGCCGCAGCGAACCGTGGCAGGGCGCCCCCGGCGGGGCCCCGGCGGCCCCGCCCTGCGCCACCGAGGCACTGGTCGCCACCACGATCTCCGCCGCCCTGCGCAGGAGACTCGCCGCCGCGAACCGCAGCTCGTCGTGGGCCCCGCGGGGCCAGGCGAGCAGACCGAAGACCGCGCCGATCGCGCTGCCCACCAGGACGTCCAGCACCCGGACCTCCGCCAGCTGCCATGTCGCCGGTGCCAGCTGGGCGAAGATCAGGGCCACGAGCACGGTGAACAGGCCCTGGGCCCAGCCGATCCCTTTGACCGGCCCCACGGTGAAGCCGAACAGCATCCACACCGGCAGCACCACGACGTACACCACCGTGTCGGTTCCGGCCAGGGTGAGCAGGGCCGCGGCCACCAGCGCCCCGGCGAGGGTGCCGGCGAGGGCCCGGCGGATGGTGTGCCAGGTCTCGTCCAGGGTGGTCCGGGTGAGGGTGAGCGTCGCCAGCATGGCCCAGAAGCCGTGGGGCAGGGTGTCGACGCCGGCCACGAACCGGGCCGCGGTCAGGGCCAGGGCAATGCGCCAGGAGTTCTGGAAGAGCACCGACCGGCGTCCGGCGTGGCCGTGCAGCCGGTGCCACCACAGCAGCGGGGGCCAGGTCCCGGCGTACCAGAAGCGCCCCGGCGCCACCTTCACCGAGGCCCGGCGCCCGTGTGCCGCGAGATCGGCGGCCGTGCCCATGGCCAGCGCGGCGTCGGCGACCTCCAGCACGGCGGCATGCCGGCGCAGTACGGCGGGCGGGAAGGCCGGCCCGGGACCGGCCCCGTCGGCAGGCCCGCAGCCGCCCCCAGCGGCATCCGCACCGCAGGCCGCGCCACCGGCACCAGCACCAGCACCAGCACCGGCACCGGCACCAGCACCGGCACCGGCACCGGCACCAGCAGCGTCATCGGCGGGGCCCGCGGACGAGGCCGAGAGCCGGGCGCGGGCCGCGGCCAGTTCCTCGTACGCCGTCACGGGCGACGGTCCCGCGCGCAGGCAGCCCGCGCTCTGCGTGGCCAGCCGCGCCACCACGCTCAGCACGGCCGAGTCCTCGGGTCCCGGGACGCCGCCCGGCGCGGCGGGCAACTGCGCCAGCCGGTTGAGCAGCGCACGGGTCGCCAGACCGGTGTGGGCGAGGGCGCGGTCGTGCAGGCCCGGCCCGGCCGGGCGTTCCGCCTCCGGCACCGTCCCGGCCCGCAGGGCCTGGCCGGCCTCACCGGCCGCCCGGACATCCGCAGCAGTCAGGGTGTACGGCGCAGCCGCCACACGTGCCGCCCAGCGCGCGGCGGTGTCGGCCGCCGGGGCGGCCCGCTCCCGGTACGGCGGCGGGGTGGGGCCGGGCAGGATCAGCGCCTCGGCGACGGCGAACAGGACCAGTCCCGTCGTCGTCCCGATCAGCCGATCGCCGAGTGATCCGGGGTCGTACGGGGGGAAGGACGGCAGGATGTAGAGCAGTTGCAGGCCCGGTGCCGCACCGGCCGGGCGCGGTCCGCCCACGGCGGCGAACGCCAGTGCGAAGCCGACCACCAGCATGCCGACGACGGCACTCCAGGTCCGTACCGAGAGGCAGGTGCCGATGATCACCAGCAGCCAGCACACGGGCAGCAGGGCCACGACCACCGCGGCCCGCTGCCGCCCGGTACCGGGGATCCTGGCGAGTCCGCCCAGCGCCACGACGGAGAACAGGGCGTAGGTGGCCGCGACGGGACGGTCGAGGCCGTAGCGGAAGAAGTAGAAGCCGGCCGCGACGACGAGCGTCAGGCGTATCGCCCGGCGGCCCGAGGCGGCATAGGCCGCCGGGCGCCGCCCGGCACGGGCACCACACACCCCTACAGGATCACGCACCCCCGGCCGCCCGGCACCTCCCGCCGCGAGCGTGCACGCGTCCGGGCCACCCCCGACGTACCCACGACCGCCGCCGGCCCGGCCACAGGTACCGATACCGGCCCGGCCCGAGCGCACGGACCGATGAGTTCACGGCGCCGACGGGGTCTGCCTCTGCACACCACCCACAGCGCGCACGACCAGTGAGGAATCATGGAGACCAGCGCACAAACCCACGCATTGCCGCCCGTCGTCGACGCCGACACCTGGCAGCACGAACTCGATTCGCTGCGTGCCCGGGAGAAGGCCGCGACCCGGGAACTGGACGCGATCGCCGCCCAGCGTCGTCGGCTGCCCATGGTACGGATGCCCGACTACACCCTGGACGGCGCGGACGGGCCGGTACGGCTGGCCGACGTGTTCGACGGCAGGAGCCAGCTGATCGTCTACAACCACATGTGGTTCGCCGACAAGCAGTGGCAGTGCCCGGGCTGTACGGGGTTCACCGCACAGTTCACCCGGCTGGAGTTCCTGGACGCCTACGACGCCCGCTTCGTCATCGTGACCCAGGGTCCGATCGAGGAGGCGCTCGCCTACAAGCGGCGGGTCGGGAACCGGATGCCCTGGTACTCCACCGCGAACAGCACGTTCGGCACCGACGTGGGCGCACCGCCCGCAGGAGGCTTCGCCGTCAACGTGTTCCTGCGCGACGGCGACACCGTCTACCGCACCTGGCACACCGACGGCCGTGGCACCGAGCAGCTCAGCCACACCTTCGCGCTCATCGACCTGCTGCCCTACGGACGGCAGGAGGAGTGGCAGGACTCGCCCGACGGCTGGCCGCAGTCACCCACCTACAGCCGGTGGGCCGGTTCGCAGGACATCGCCGCGCTCTACGGACCTGACACCGCGTAGGCCCGGCCTGCCGGCAACGGTGTGCGGCTCGCCGGCACAGCCGGGAGCCGCACACCTCATCTGTCACCCCTGACGGGGATCAGCCGCAGGTCCGAGGGTCACCAGCCCCAGCCGCCGCCGTAACCGCCGTAGCCGCCATAGCCGCCGTAACCGCCGTAACCGCCATAGCCGCCGTAGCCGCCGTAACCGCCGTAACCGCCGTAACCGCCGTAGCCATGGCCCCAGCCGCCACGCCAGCCGCCGCCCCAGCCGCCGTATCCGTAGTCGTTGTCCCAGCCCCAGCCACCGTGGTGGCTGCTGTAGCTGGAGACCTGCGTCGGGCTCTGCGTCGGGCTCGCCGAAGCGGTGCCTGCCGCGCCTACCGCCGCGCCACCAGCCATGAGCAGACCGGCAACGGACATCACGAGGACGCGCCTCACGCGTTGTGATCGCATGGGAAAATACCTCTCATCGTCTCTCGCGCCCCCGCCAGGGAAGACGCAAGGTGGATGGCCGCCGCACATGGCAGAGGATTGCAGCGGTCTCTTGGCTAACCACGCCGTGTCCTATGGCACGCCCCAACCTGCGACACTCCCAGGCCTGGACCCGGGATGCCGCGTACGGACACTGCGGCCGGCTCCGCTGTGACGGCGAAGCCTCCTCGACGGGCGTACCGCGCGTCGCGGCTTTCACTTAGAAAGCCTAATGCCATTTGACCTGAATCGTCACCTTGGGCGACGAATGAATAATTAACCCGTTTTCGACCGATACGTCCGCTTCGCTTGAGTGACGGAGTGCCGGAGCGACGGAGTGCCGGGAACGCACAGGGCCCGTCCCGCACCGAGTGCGGGACGGGCCCTGTGATCGAGCGCCGGGCAGGCCTTGCACCTGCATTTCCCCGCAGGAAGCGGGGCGTCTTTCCTTGGACCACCAACGCGACAGATAGGAAGAGCGGCGGGT
>NZ_JBEOWS010000137.1:0-23039 GCF_040296125.1 Streptomyces sp. NPDC002265
GCCTACGGCCTCGTGCAGGCCCTGCCCGGCTCGAAGATGGCCACCGCCGGTGCCGACTGGAAGACCAACCCCGCCACCCAGATCAAGTGGGGCCTCGACTACATGAACTCCCGCTACGGCAGCCCCGCCCAGGCCTGGGACTTCTGGCAGACCCACCACTGGTACTAAAACCACCAGCACCGGGCGAACCCACCGCCCACCACAGGCACCACACGACAGAGCCGCTGCTTCACACGAAGCAGCGGCTCCGTCGTATCGGGTGGCGATGCGTGCCGGGTGTTCCAGTGGCCAGCAGGTGGCGTTCAGTTGGAGTACATGTCGTTTCAAGATCGTTTCATCAGAGTTCCTCCTCGTGCCTACCTCACATTCGCGTGCCGGCGTCACCTCTGTGTGCGCCGTGGCTTTGACGCTCTCAGGTCTGCTCGTCACCGGAATGCTGGCCGCTCAGCCTGCGGCTGCCGCGGACCCGGCCGGTTACCAGAACGTTCGGATCAACGAAGTCACCTCGTCGGGCAACGACACGGTGGAGCTGTACAACACCGGCTCGACCGCCGTGAGCATCAGCGGCTGGAAGATGTCCGACGACAGCTTCTCGGCGCAGTCCTTCAGCCCGTCCTCCGGCACTATCCCGGCCGGCGGCTTCGTCACCTTCAACTCGCCCAAGGGACTGGGCGATTCAGACAAGCTGGTGATCTACACGTCCGGGGGGACCGTAGTCGACCGCGTCGAGTGGGCGACGGACAAGGCGAAGCCGGCGATGGCGCGTTGCGGCGGCGACGGCACCGGCGCGTGGGTGACCGCGGCCTCGTCGTCCACGTTCGGTGCCGCGAACGCCTCCGGCTGCCCGTCGTCGATCCCGGCGGCGAGCCGGGTACGGATCAACGAGGTCACCTCGGACGGCTCCGACACCGTGGAGCTGTACAACGGCGGGACGAGCGCGGTCAGCGTCGGGGCGTGGAAGTACGTCGACAACGACACCTCCCACTCCGCGGTGTCGGTCTCGTCCTCCTCGCCGAGCGCGAGCAGCATCCCCGCGGGCGGCTACGTCACGTTCAACTCCACCATCGGGCTGGGCGACAACGACTCGGTCTTCCTGCTCGACGGCAGCGGCAACACCATCGACTCGGTGACGTGGGCGACCGGCGCCGCCAAGCCGTCCGACGAGCGCTGCGCCAACGGCACCGGCTGGTTCCAGACCGCCGCCACCGCGACGCTCGGCGGCGCGAACTCCTGCTCGGGCAGCACCGGCGGCGGCACGCCGACCGGCCAGCTCCTGGGCGGCGGTGGCTCGCTCACCAGCGGCTGCACCCCCGAGGCGCCGTCCGGCACGGGTTCGACCCCGACGGGCACCACGTCGTGGCCGGGCGGACTGGACGTCACGATCGCGGACAACGTCTGCGCGTTCACCACGTCCACCGGCCCCGAAGGCCGGGACGTGAGCGGCCTGGCGTTCGACCCGTCGAACCCATCCGTGCTGTGGGCCGCCAAGAACAAGAACTGGCTGTACAAGCTGGTCAAGAGCAACGGCAAGTGGATCCCGGACGCGACCTGGAGCGCGACCGGCAAGCAGATCCACTTCACGGGCGGCTCCGGGGAGCCGGACTCCGAGGGCCTGACGGTCGGCAGCAACGGCCACATCTACGTCACCTCCGAGCGCGACAACACCAACAACACGGTGCCCAAGGACACGATCCTGGAGTTCGACCCGGCCTCGACCGCGACGACCCTGACGCCGGTCCACCAGTGGGACATGACCTCGCAGTTCCCGCAGCTCAACACCGGAAGCAAGGACGATGCCAACCTCGGCTTCGAGGGCGTCGGATACGTGCCGGACAGCTGGCTGACCGCGAACGGCTGGGTCGACCCGCTCACCGGCGCCGCCTACAACCCGGCGAACTACCCGTTGCACGGATCGGGCCTGTTCTTCGCCGGCCTGGAGTACGACGGCTCGCTGCACGTCTACGGCCTCAACTCCGACGGCACGTTCACCACGTTCGGCACGATCACGACCGGCAAGGCCTCCGTGATGGACGTGACGTACGACGCCGGCACCCAGCGCCTGGTCGCGACCTGCGACAACACCTGCGGTGAGACCCACACCTTCATGAAGATCAACACGTCCGGCGCGATCGTGCCGGACGTGACCTACACGAACCCGGCCGTCATGCCGACCGACAACCTGGAGGGTTTCGCGATCGCGCCGACCTCGACCTGCAGCAGCGGCTTCCGCGAAGCGGTGTGGAGCGACGACGGCATCTACGGTTTCGGTTCCGCAAGCACCTCCTACGGACACGCCCTCTACAGCGGCACCTTCCCCTGCTGATCTCGCCGACCACGCAGAACGGTTCACCCACGGGGGCGCCCCCGAAGCAAGGCGCCCTTGCGGGTACGCAGTGATGAAGCTCCTGGCAGACGGGGTGACGGCCAAGGTCACCCGCCGGCTGCCAGGAGCTTCGTCGTATCCGACCCCGTCCAGCGCCCTCAACCTGTGAACACCGGACGCGGCTCTTGACTTGCTCCTCGGGCTGAAGCCCGAGGATTCTGGCCTTCTCTGCCGAATACTGTGCCGCTACGCGGTGCAGCTACCGGCGGAGATTCCGTGGCTTCCTGTTTCTTCGCGCTGTGCCGGGACGTGTCCTGGTCTTACCGGCGCTCCGCAGGCTGTTGCCGCCAGTCCGGCGGCCGTTTTGATGTTGAGTGCGGCGTTGTGGTCGCGGTCGTGGAGGGTGCCGCAGGCGGTGCAGGTCCATTCCCGGACGTTGAGGGGTTTGGGTCCGTCCACGTTGCCGCAGGTCGAGCAGGTCTGGGAGGTGGGCTCGAACCGGCCGATCTTGACCAGGGTACGGCCGTACCGTGCTGCCTTGTATTCCAGCATGCTGATGAACGATGCCCAGCCTGCGTCGTGCACGGACTTGGCCAGCCTTGTGCGGGCCAGTCCCGCCACCGACAGGTCCTCCACGGCGATCCCTTGGTTGTCGGAGATCAGCTTCGTGGAGAGCTGGTGGTGGAACTCGCGGCGTGCGTCGGCGACCTTCGCGTGGGCGCGGGCGAGCTTCAGGCGGGCCTTGGCCCGGTTCCTGGACCCCTTCTGTTTGCGGGACAGCTCATGCTGGGCTTTCTTCAGTTTCTTCTCCGCGCGCCGCAGGAAGCGTGGGGAGTCGATCTTCGTGCCGTCGGACAGGACCGCGAAATGGGTGAGGCCGAGATCGATGCCGACCCTCTGGTCGGTCTCGGGCATCCGTGCCGCGTCGGCGGCGGGGTCGGTGTCGATGACGAAGGAGGCGAAGTAGCGTCCGGCCGCGTCCTTGATCACGGTGACCGAGGACGGCCGTGCGGGCAGGGTGCGGGACCACTTCACCTTCACCGCACCGATCTTCGGGAGGCTCAGTCGTCCGATGTCGGTGATGCTCCAGCGGGCGTTGGCGGTGAACCGGATCGACTGCCGGTTGTCCTTTCGGGACTTGAACCGGGGCGCACGGATTCGGGGGCCCTTGCGGGTGCCTTTGAGGGAGGCGAAGAAATTGCGGTATGCGGTCTCGGCGTCGCGCAGGGACTGCTGGAGCACCACCGCGGAGACCTCGCTCAGCCAGGAACGTTGTGGTGTCCGTTTGGCGTCGGTGATCAGGCGCGTGGACAGCTCACCGGCCTTCGGGAAAGGCAGTTGGGCCTTGCGGGCGTCCTCACGGGCGCGGACCGCGTCGTTGAACACGACGCGGGCGCACCCGAACGCTTTCGCCAGCGCCGCCTGCTGGCCGGTGTCCGGGTACAGGCGGAAGCCGTACCTCAGCTGCATGCCCGTCACCCTACGCACTCGGGCTGGGGTTGATGTGCCGCAGATCGAAACCGGTCGGCACGGTGCTTTCGGAACGGATGTGCTCCTGGTCTGCGCTACCGGGTTTCGGCACGGGTGTTCACCGATGCCCATGTGAGACCGATGGAGGCGGGCCGGCAGTGCATCGGACAGCAGAACACCGGCCGGTATGAGCACCGCCGAGCCTCGCCGGGACCAGCCCTGCCGACGCTCCGTGGCGCAGCCCGAAGAACTGCGGTGTCCGGCTCCGCCGGACCTGAATCCGCGACGCTCCGCGTCACGACCATCGGATTCACTTCACCATCGGCCTGAAGGCCGATGCACTGCGAATGAGTTCCGGTAGCCGCCGGCGCGGCCCCGTCGCCTTCGTCCAGCCGCCCTTCGGCTCCCGCTCAAAGAGGGAACCGCGGTCCGGGACGGACTCGTGTCCTGGTACGGGAACGGGAAACCGGGCGATGTGCGCGAGGGGGAATCATGCAGATCATCGAGGTGACCGGATATGCCGTCCGATCTGCCGTGATCACCATGAGACGGAGAGGGCAGCCCCTTGAGTTCGTCATTTTCCCCATGGTGCATATAGCTTCGCCCACGTTCTACTCCCAGGTCCGCCTCAGGCTCCGCGAGTGCGACCTCATAGTCCTCGAAGGAATCCGAGGGAAGTCGATCGGAGTGACTGCCCTCACTCTTGCCTACCGATTCGCCCCCCGTCGGCGGCGCAACGGCCTGCAGGAACAGCGCGATTCGCTGCTGCTTCCCGAGGGCGTGCCGGTGATCAACCCGGATGTGACCGCCGCGGAGGCGATCGCGGACTTGAAGGCGCTGCCGCGTTGGACGTACTTGCTGCTCATGGTCGTAGCCCCGGTGATGGGCCTGGTCTTCGCGCTGCGCGGTCCGCGCGCCTTCCTCGATGAGGACCTGGTGGTCGAGGATCTGCCGTCGACGCTACAGGCGGAGCTGATGGCAGACCATCCAGTCGTACACGCGATGGCTGATCGGCGCGACCGGCAACTGCTGGCCGCGCTCGGGGAGATCCACACGCGACGCGGCGACGAGCGGATCCGGGTTGCCGTCGTCTACGGTGCCGGCCACGTCCCTGCGATCGTATCCGGGCTGATGAATGATCACGGATACCGGGCGCGAGAAGCGGAATGGCTTACTGTTTTCGTCCCCGCGTAAACCGCCGCGCGACCGCCGACGCCTACGACGAGGACGAGGACGAGCAGTTGACCGGTGTCCTCACATTTCTTGAGGGGCACCTCGGCCCGAAGCTCGCGCTCATCGGATGGCGTACCCGTCCCACAGCGGGCCGCCGGCCAGGTCCAGCACCTCTGTCACGGCCGCGGCGAAGCCCTTCGTGTCCCCGGCGATCGCCTGCGTGGCAGCTTCGGACAACGCCCGGTGCATCCCGGGGTCGGCCGCAGCCAGCCGTCGGGACAACCATTTGCCTTTGCCGAGCCAGTGCCCGCCGACCAGGAGGACCAGCTCCGACGCGCGCTGCACCATGTGCGCAACCAGGTACACCCGCTCGGCAGGGTCCGTGCAGCCACGCAGGTCATCGAGCAGGTCGGACAGGATGTACCGCTCGTAGTCCCGCTCGCGGTCCGAGAGTGGCGGCGGGCCCGCGGCCAGACGCTCTCGCGCCTCGTCCTGGAGCGCAGCGCCGATCCCGTCCGTGTCCACCAGCAGCATGCCCTCCGCGCACATGGCGAGCAGCGGCGAACTCCGCTTCGCGGTCTCCTGGTCGGCGAAGCCGTGCCAGGCTGCCTCCGTCTGCACGAACAGCTCCACCGGCCAGTCGCGGTACACCAGGTTCTCCCGGAAGGGGGCGGGCGGTCCGTCCAGGAGGACCACGATGTCCAGGTCGGAGGTGGTCGTCCGGCGGTCGGTGAGCACGCTCCCGGCGAGGAAGGCCGCCCGGGCGGCGGGAAATCGGTCCCGCACCAGTTCACGGGCGGTGAGTACGGGGTCATCCATGACCGCAGAATACGTGCCGCCGTCGTTCCCCCAAGGAGGCGAGCGCACCGCATCACAGCGGGCGGCTCCCACTTCTCATCACCCCTCGTGCGCTCCGCGGGCACCGAGGGATGCCGAAGCCCGCCGACAAGTGCTCTCTCTTCTGGGGGCTTTGGGTTCTGGCACGGGACGAGCAAGGCTATGCCGGGCGTGCCGCAGGCTCGGCGAGGTGCGCGGTCGCTGTCCGCCACGCAGTGGTCACCGCGGTGCGGGCCCTTGCCGTGCGCGATGTGCTGTCGCCGGTCAGAACGACGGGGGTGCCGACATGGACGTGCAGCCCGGGGCGGCGCAGCGGGGCGGTGGCGAGGCCTGCGAGCTGCTTGATCACGCTGCCCGAGGCGACGCGGCGGGCACCTGCCTGACCGACGGGCACGACGGGGGCACCGGTGCGCTCGGCGAGGCGGGCAAGGCCGGTGCGGAAGTCGCCCGGAGCCGCTTCGGCGGCGTCCTTGCGGCGGGGCAGGCCGCCCTCGGCGTAGATGAGCAGGTACCTGCCCTGCTCCAGGAGGTCGGCGGCCAGGTCGAGCGCGGCCGCGGCGCGGCGGTCGCCGCGGTGTACGGGGATGTGTCCTTCGCGGGTGAGGAAGCGGCCGAGCACCGGCACACGCCATAGGCCGGCGGCGGCCATGACGACCGGTTCGACGCCCAGGCGGTGCAGGGCGGCGATCACGATGGCGGGGTCGGCGAGTGAGGTGTGGTTGGCGGCGATGATGCTGCCCGGCGCCAGAGCGGTGCCGGGGTCGGTGGTCACCGACAGGCGGCCGAAAGCGGGCACCAGGATGTCGGCGATGCGGCTGAGCACGGAGCGGTCTCCCAATCTCGACAGCGTTGATCTCATTGTCGGAGGCGGGGTGTCTGTCCGGCCTGAGTCGCCGTACTCATCTTCCACCGCCTGGTGGGCCCCACGGATCGGGCCGGCCGGTGCGTTCGGTGCTCTGCTCACGGCCTTGCCCCGGCGCCGCGGTGACCGACGGGCGCGCCGTTCACCCGGCGCTGGGTCCATGAGGGTTCACGTCTTGTGCCGCACGAACTGGAGGTAGGCGTAGGCTTCGCCCGCCTGGGGTGCCCGGGCCCACGACCGGGTGGTGAAGGTGTGGAGCCTGCCGTGGGTGAGTGCGAAACGGGGCAGCGCGAGGCCGAGTTCGGTGTGCAGGGCTTGCAATGCGCTCAGCTCGCCGTCGCTTTCGGGCTCGTCCGGACGGAACAGCCGTACGGGATCGAGGGCTTCGGGAATCGTGCCGGAGCGCTGGATCTGGGTGCCCCTCACGGTGAAGGCGTAGAGTTCCTTGCCGTGTTCGGCCACCGACAGGTGGAACGGGGCCGGGTCGCCGCCCGGGAACGAGCCTTGTGCGTCACGCCAGACCACTACCGCCCGGCCGGAGACCGAGGCGGCCGCGGCGGGAGAGACGAACCGGTCGCCCAGGTGGCGGCTGCAGTGGCCGTCGAAGGCGAAGGCCCACCCTCCCCTGGTGCGGCCGGCGGCGACCAACGCCCGGTCCTCCCAGGGCTGCACGCCCTCGCGCTCATGGGCCCTGAACGCCGTCCAGGACGCCATGCGCATGTCCGCGGGCGGGCCCAGTTCCGCGCCTTCCTCCCCGATCAGGGCGGGCAGGCGGGCGGGGTCGACTCCTTCGGCCCAGACGCAGCGATATCCCTCGCGGCGCTGCCCGTTCGCCGCCGGCTCGGTCAGCCAGGCAAGGCCGGGCGGGTCGAGATCGGGCACCGGCTCGGGGGCGGGGCCCGTCTGCCCGGCGCGCGGCGTCGCGAGGATCTCCCGTCCGCGCTCCGGTGTGACCAGCGCTCCCAGGAACGGGTCGCCGAGCAGGCCGACCGGCGTGATCAGCAACGGACCGGGTGCCTGCCACAGCGGCAGCGCGTCGCGCAGCACCGTCCACGCGGCGTCCGTCGCACCCCAGCGGGCCAGTTCCCGGGCGTCGGCGACGGCCCTCCCCCACGGTCCGGGCGGCGCGTAGCGATGGGCGCCCTCCCGTATCGCGGCCAGCGTCTCCTCGGCCGTCCTACGGTCCACCCCACGCGCGGCCATCATCGCGAGCCAGCGCCCGTCCTCGTCCCCGGAGCGCCGCCGGTGGCCATCCGTCTGCGTCATGGCCTGCACGGGCAGGATCTCGGCCAGATAGTCAGGATCGGCCGCCAGGTAGCCGTAGTCCTGGAGCCTGCGCGGATCCAGCCAATGGCGCAGCTGGTCCAGCAGGACGGCACTGCGCGGCCGCCCGAAGGACCGCGCCTCCTCCAGCAGCGACAGGGCCTGTTCATACTGTCCGCGCAGGGCCAGCAGACGGGCCTGGTCCACATGGGCGTCCTGGGCGCGGGTGGTCGCGTTCACGAAGTCGGGCCGCTCCACCCGGTCACCGTGGAAGCTGCGGTACATGGCCTCCATATAGGCTCGGAACGACGGGTACCGGTCCGGGAGCTCACCGCTCCAGCCCTTGTACACATACAGCGCCCACTCGCCGTCCCCGTCGCAGTCGCCCGGGTCGAGCAGGGCGGACGACATGTCGGAGTCCGTCTCCAGCCGCAATGCCCGCTCCCACATCCCCGCCAGCCGCACCTCCTCCTCCCGCGGATCCTCGCCCAGACTCTCCCGGTACAACTCGGCCATGCCGTGCGGATCCCGGAACCAGTCGATGTCCGCGACGCCGCCGAGCTGATAGATCCCGGCCGTCTGCTCCACGTGCCAGCCGTCGCTCACCGCCAGGAACGCACGGTACGAAGGCGGCAGCCGCCGTCCCAGCCGCTCCTCCACCGCAGCGATCGCCGCTTCGTCGGCACCGGGGCAGCCCAGGACGACGGCGCTCTGCTCGCCGTCCCCCTCCCCGTCCTCGCCCGCACGCGGCACCCACTCCGCCTGCCAACGCCCCAAGAACTCAACCCAGTCGAAAGACTCACCACTCATGACCGGATCGTGTCACCCACCACTGACACACCACCCCAGGGGGCCCAAGGGCCACTCTCGCCCCCAGGCGGCCCAGCCACCCGGCCGCTTTCCGTGGAGGGCGGACCGACCGTAATGTCGACCTCCCATGACCAGCAGCGAAAGGCCGACGTGAGCCAGTACTACGACTTGGGCGACCGAACCCTGTGGAACCCGTCCAACGGAGCGTCGCGCCTGTTCATGAGCCAGGTCGCCGTCTATCAAGCCGAAGTGGGGCTGCCGTCCGGCATCGGCCCCATGGAATCTGATGAGTGTCAGATCGACCCCGTCGCATTCGCAGCGTTCGTCGACGCCCTGCTCGCCTGGCACAGCCGAACCAGGCACGCCGTCATGGCCACCGTGTCAGAGGGTTTCGTCGCCACGGTGCTGGCCCTGGCTGACATGGCGAATATCGAGGTGAGCTGGCAGACGGCCAAGCACGCCGAGAGCCACTACCTCGAGACGGCCTCCGATCCCTATGCAAAGGAGTGGACAGCCGCATTGCAGCAGAAGTCACGGGAGCTCGTCCGGCACATGGCGTCCTGATCCAACTGGGGGCGTGACGGGACTGCTGCCGCGCGGCGGTCAGCCCGCCCTTCATGGACAGCGCGCGTCGATGGTGATACCGCAGCGGACGACCAGCCGCCCGCCCCTTACGCCACCACGAGTTCAACCCCTCTGAGCGCTCTGCGCCCGGGCCCATCGGCGCCGATGCCGAACCACGAGCCGGCACGATTGCCCCAGCCGGCCGTCCTTGCCGCAACATACCGGTGCCAGCGACGGACCGGCTCCGCCTTGCTCATCCACCACACAACGCCGGAATCCGGACCCGCACAACGCGAACGCCGCCTCGGTACACCGGCCCAGCCCGGGTTCGCCCTGGGCGGGTCCGAGCAGCTCTGCGAGCCCTCCGGCATGCCGCCGGTTGGTCACCCGCGAGGACGACCGAGCTATCTGCACCCGGGTTGCCTCGTCGGCCAGCATCTCCCGGAGGACGGCCAGTGCCGCCGACCGCACCGCGTCGACCCGCTCGACCGCCCTCTCGACCAGGAACGGAACGAACTCGGGCCGGGGCGCCCGGCCCATCTCGGCGACGGCTGCCGCCCGTACGTACCCGTCCGGGTTCAGACTGGCCAGCGCCCAGTTCAGCGGCTCGCCACCGAGTTCGGGCAGCCCGCCGATCTCCCGGCGGCGGGCGTGGAAGAACAGACCGTCCATCAGCCGGGCGCACCCGCTCAGCTCGACGAGCACGCCCGCGGCCCGCCGCCCGCGCAGCGGCTCCGCCTTCTCGACCAGTCGCTCATGACCGGCGATGTCGTACCGGGAGACCTGCCGCGCGAAGTCGCCGATGTCGCGCACCACCTCCTCGGCGGCACGTCGACGCCACTCGAGAACGAGAAGTGCGCAACCGCCACCGAAGAACAGGAGACCGAGCGTGCCCGCCAGTGGTTCCTCGGTGATCCCGATGGCTGACACGAGTGCCATCAGTCCACAGCCCCAGAGGCCGAGGTGTTCGGACGCACTGAGCAGCCGGAAGCGCGAGAACATGTCGCGGACTGTACTGGAGGAGGCTCTTGCGGCACCTATGTCGAGGCAGGAAAGGCGCCAAGGAACCGCGTCGACGGGCTCATCAGCTCCTGGGGCCTGGTCGCCATCGAGGAGTTCGGCAACAGCGCGCTATGGGCCGGCCGGACGACGGACATCAACGACAGACAGGTCTGAAAGCAAACCAGCACTATTTCCGCAGGTTTTCAGCCAGTGGGTTGTGGGCGGCCGGGGCGATTCTCTCGAAGGCCAACACCAACGTCGATATCAAGACAGTGGCAGTGTCTCTGTCGCCATCGGTCACAAATGCTCCCGTAACATCAGGCGGCTGTGGCGGCGCCGAGATCGCTCACGGCTCTGCCACGCGGCCCACGTCCGAGACCGGTTGGAAGTACGGGGAGACCACTCCATGAACTATGTGAGGCCGCGAGCACGGCTCGCCGGATGTGTCGTGGCGGCGACACTGTTCCTGCTCGCCTCGTGCACGTCCGGCAGCGCCGACGGCAACGCCCCCGAAGGTCATCCGTCGCCCTCGGCGAGTGGGGTGTCGGCCGCAACTGAGGTGTCCGAGAAGAAGCCCGTCCAACAGGCTCAGGCGGCCCTGGCCGCCGTGAGCAGCGGGAGGATGGTCGAGGCCGGCGCGGAGCGGGTGACCGACGGCGTCCATACCGAGCCGAGTCTGAGCCAGGGCAGGACGTACAGGCTCAGCCTGGTGTGCGTCGGCTCCGGCAGTGCGCGGTTGACGTTCGCACCGGCGAGTACCGGCGCAGGGGCCGTGGTGCCGTGCGACCGGTCGGTGGTCCAGCAGCGGATCACTGTGCACCCGCCGGTACGCGTCGACGTCGATGGCACCAAGGGGTCCACCGGTGTGATCGCCTGGCGGATCGACGCTCTCTGATCCGGGAGGTCGAGCGTCCCGCTACGGCTGCTGGGGCGCTCGGACGATAGCGAACCGAATGAGACCAGCACCGAGCGGACGGGTACGGCCGATGGCTTCCCGCGCGGTGGGCACGGCCGACACCGATCAGGGCGGTTCAGCTGTTGCCCGGCTGTTCCCGGTGCCGGTCGCGGCCTGGGAAGTCGGCGGCCGTCCGTACGGTGGCGAGTCGGCCGTCCCTCCGGTCCTGAAACGGCATTCTCTTTGCCTTCGGCCGTTTCCGGGCGCCACGGATGAGGGAAAGCACGAAAATGACACCCTACGGACACACAAGCCCCACACCCCGTAACGTGTGAGGCATTGAAATATCAAAAGCAGCACAAAAGAAGAAATAGCCGAAACGGGACACTCATATCAGGGTGTCCGGTATACGGAGATTAGATATATGACGAGTCTTTTACCGGCTGCGCAGTCGACCACGTTCCGGATTCCGGCCTCCGAGACCATGTCCCGAGGCCGTCTGACCGAGCAGTTCACCCACTGCCCGTCGGGCATGGTGGTCGCCCCGCCCGGCTTCGGCAAGACCGCGTTGCTGGCGCAGGCGGCCAGGTCGCACCCGGGCCCGGTGACGTGGTATCAGGCCCGGCCCGGCGCCGACCAGCGGGAGTTGCTGACCGCACTCGGATACCCGCCGGACACACCGGCGGAGCTCGCCGGCGCGTCCGGTGCGATCCAGCAGATGTCGCGGCGCCGGGACACCGGGGGCGGCGAAGCGGCCGGGCGACTGGTCGTCATTGATGACATGCACCTGCTCTCACCGGCCGCGCAGGCGCTCGCGGTCCGGCTCGGCCAACTGGCACCGCCACACCCACTCGTCCTGATCGGAACGCGCCCCGCAGCCGGATTGCCGATGGCCGCGATGGAGGCGTCGAGCACGACGGTGGTGAACGCCGACGCGCTGCGCTTCCGCTCCTGGGAGGTCGAGCATCTCTTCCCGCGCCTCTACGGCACGGCTCTGCGCCCGGGAATCGCGGTGCCCCTGGTCCGGGTCACCGGCGGCCGGGCCGCGGTGCTGAGACTGTTCGGCAGAGCCGTGGCGGCCGACCCCGACGCGGCTCAGGAACAGATCCTGACCGACGGGCTGTTCGGCCGCGCATACCTGGAACGGGAGGTGCTCGCCCCGCTCCCCGACCGGCTCAGACGTTTCCTGACGGAGACCTGTCTGCTGAGCCGGCTCACCGCCGACACCTGCCACGCGCTCACCGGCCGGGCCGACAGCGCCGAGATGCTGTACTCCCTGGCTCACGAGCACGGGGTCCTGCGCGCCGCCGCGGACGGACAGACGTACGCCGCCGAGCCCCTGCTCCGCGCATGTCTACGCGCGCGGCTCCCCCATGCGCTGACCGACGTCGAACTCGCGCGGCTGCGCAGCCGGGCCGCTGCCGGTGGCGGTGGCCGTGGCGGTGGCGCTGGCGGTGGCAGCGATCGACAGGACCCGCCGTCCGCGGCGATGCGCCGTCGCGTCGGGACCGCCGACTGGGCCGACCCGCTGCGCGCCGCCGTCGCCGGCAACCCGGACGTGTTCCCCGGCCGCTCCGAGGAGCACGTCACCGGGGCCGGCTCCGGCAGCTCCGCCGCCCTCCTCGTCCAGGGCGTAGCGGCCGCCCTGGCCGGTGACGGGACGGCCGGCGACACCGTGCGCCGGGCCTTGGCGGGGGCGACGGAGGACGCCCTGGTCGTACTGTCCGGGCAGTTGGTACGGGTGGCGCTGGCCGTGCTGGCCCAAGGCCCGGCCGGGCCGGTCCCCTACCCCGAGCTCCATCGGATCGCGTACGACGCCGAACGGCTGGACCTGCTGTGGCTGAGCCGTGCCGCCCGGTGTCTGCTGGGCCTGGGGCCGCACCCCGAGGACGCCGGGCAGCCGGACGTCGTGCTGGAGGAGTGCATCCGTCTCGGCGACGCCGAAGGCGCGGCGCTCGCCGCGTCGGCCGTGTGCCTGCGCTCGGTGTGGCGGGGGCGCCCCGGGATCGGCGAGCTGGAGGAGGCCGTACGGCGGTTCCGGGCACTGGGCTGGGGCACGCTGGAGGCGTGGGCCCGCGCCGCCCTCGCCGTCGTGGAGGCAGCGCACGACCTGCCGGACGCGGAACCGCGCGCCGCCCAGGCGGAGGCGTTCGCCCGGTCGGCGGGTGTACCCGGCGCACGTGCGCTGGCCATCGGCGCGATGGCGATGGCGACGCCCGACGCGGCGAACCGGGCCGAGTTGCTGGAGGCCGCCTGGTCGACGGCCCGGTCCGCGCGACTGCCGGTGTCCGGGCTGCGCTCCTGGCTCACCGCCCTCGCGTCCCCCGCCGGACCGACCGGAGACGGCGCGACGGCGACCGCAAGACCCAGGGGCGGCGGGCAGCACACCACCGCATCTCCGCGCGCCCACGAAGCGCCGTCGGCGCCTGCTCTGACGGTACGTTGCCTCGGCGGCTTCGAGTTCACCCTGGCCGGGCGCGCGCACGACTGGGCCAAGCTGCGCCCCAGGGCGCAGGCGCTGCTGCGGCTGCTCGCCGTACGTGCCGGGCAGGCGGTCCACCGTGACCAGTTGCTGCTCGCGTTCTGGGACGGAGTGGCGACCCCGTCCACTTTGCACAACCTCCAGGTGACGGTCTCCAGTCTGCGTTCCTTCCTGGAACCGGAACGGCCCAGGGGTGGTTCGCGGCTCATCGCGCGGCAGGGCGACTCCTACCGGCTCGTGCTGGCACCCGGCGACGTCAGCGATGTCGCCGCGTTCGAGCGCGCGGTGCGCGACGGGCGAAGATCCCGGGCACAGAAGCGGCCGGAGGAGGCGGCCGACGCGTTCCGCACCGCTCTGGACCACTACGCGGGTGAGCTGCTGCCCGGGGACGGACAGGCCGAGTGGGTGGTCGTCGACCGGGAACGGCTGCGCCGGGAGGCGGCCAACGCAGCCGTGGCGCTGGCCGAGATACGCCTCGACCAGAACCGGCCCGTGGAGGCGGCCGAGGCGGCCGAGAGCTGTCTGGAGATCGACGGGCACCGTGACGCCGCATGGAGGGCGCTGATCCGGGCGTGCGACGCCGCGGGCCTGGCGGCCGACAGTGCACGGGCCCGTCGTGGCTACTCGGCGATGCTGGCCTCCCTCGGGATCCCGCCGTCCGGCATGCTCTCCCACCCGGTGTAGTGGCGGGCGCAGGGGCGCGCGAACGTCGCCCCCCCTGCTCCGTCGCGCATCGCGGACCGGACACCGTCACGAGGGGGACGCCCTGGCAGCAGGCGTCCCGGACCGACGTCACTGCCGCAGGCCGAAGAACTCGATCTCCAGGATCGCCGTGTGCCGGTTCTTCGCCTCGGCCCCGTAACCGGACCGGACGATGAACCGCACCGTGCTGACGTTCTTCCCTTCCAGGTCCAGCGTCTGCGGCCCCGGCTTGTCCTCCAGCTCGAGCTGCTTCTTCTCCACCTTGCCGCCCTGTTCGCCCAGTTCGACGTCGAGGACGGACGGCCTGGCCTGTTTGAGGAACTCGTCCTTGTTGACCGACACCCCGGTGTGGATGATGAGTTCCTTGAGCGTGACGGGCTGTTCGAAGCCTGCCTCCAGTGCCTCCCCCGTGCCCGCGCCGACCGACGCGGGCGCCCAGTAGGTGTTGTTCGCCCCGTCGAAGGCCAGGTTCGCCCCGTGGTTCTTGAGGTGGCTGGACGCCTTCGCGAACTTCGGGTTGACGGGGGTCGGTTTGGCCGTCTTGTTGCGGAGGTTGTCGATGAGGCTGCTCAGGTGGGGCCGGGCGAGGTAGCCGCCGCCGAGCAGCAGGACCAGCGTGATCGGGATCGCCAGGCTCGGTCGTCGCCATGCCCGGACCGGGGGACGCTGCCCGGCCGCGAGCGGGCGCGGCGGGCGGCGGCGGAACCTCCGCAGCAGTCGCGCCCACCACGAGAGCCGTTCCTCCTGCACCACGGCCGCGTCGAGAACGCCGCCGCAGCGAAGACAGAGCGTGCGGGTACGCGGGTTGGCCTTGGCGCAGGCCGGACAGATCAGGTCGTCGGCCGGGGGCGCGGGCGCGGGGGTGTCCTGCGTGCCCGGCGAGGCGGGCAGGTCGTCGGGGTCCGCCGGCCGCTCACCGGGCCGCCGTACGGTGCCGGAGGCGCCGCGTTCCGCCGAGGTCCCGGGCCGGACCGGTTCCGCCGGTCCGGCGGGGACAGACGGGACCGCCGGACTCGGGACAGTCTGCTCCGGCGCGGCACCGGGCGGCGGTGTCCGGGGCTGCGCGGGAACGGGTGCCGGGGTCTGCGGCCGGGGCGGCAGGGCAGCGGTCCGGGCGGTCGCCGGCTCCGGCCCAGTACCGGCACCGGCACCGGCACCGGCGGTCGCAGCCGCGGCCACCTGGGCGGACGTCGCGGAAGCGGCGGCATCCGGTGTCGCGGATCCCGGTGCCCCGGGACTTGGTACCGCCGGGCCGGAGACGGCGGGCTCCGCAACGGCCGCGCGCGGCGCCGTCGTCGTGCCCTGGCCGCCGCTCGCGGAGCCGGTACCGCTCTCGCTCTCCTCCCACTCCAGGAACTCGTTGCAGGAAGCGCAGAACGCCGCGTCCGGCGCGTTGTGGTGTCCGCAGGTCGGGCAGACTCTCCCGCCGGGGCCGCTCATGACGCGTCCTTGAGGGGCAGCAGTTCCGTTTCGTACCCGACGTGCGCCGGCACCTCACCGGCCACCAGCCGTCGTAGCCGCTCCGCGCCCGCGGCGTCCGGGTCGGCCACCCGCACCCGTACGGTGACCCGGGGCCCGGGGCCGGTCGCTCCCGGCAGGGCGCTGCGCGCCGTCTCGGACCAGGACGTGCCGCCCGTCTCCTCGATCTCCGCCTCCGTGCCGAACTCGTGCCGTACCGCTGCGGCGAGTCCGCCGCGCGTTCCGCGTCTGCGGTGCCGTTCCATCGCCCCGAGCACCGCGGCCCTGCGCTGTCCGGTCGGCTGGTCGGGGGCCGGGTCGGCGGCCACCCACTGCCCGGTCCACGCCAGGAAGTCCTCCGGGGCGGTGCGCGGGTCGAGGTGGGCGGGGAGGTTGTCGACGGTCAGCAGCACCGGCGCGAGCACGTCGTCCAGTGCCCCGAGGAACCGCTGGACGAAGTCCTCTCCCAGGTACACGGCGGGGAGCTGGTAGATGAGTGGGTGGGGCGTGGGCAGTCCCTCGACTGTTCCGCGCATTCAGGCCTCCCGCATTCGGAGTTGGTGCTCGTAGGAAAAGACGAGGGCGTGCGGGTCGAGCACGATCCTGGCGACCGGCTCGGCGCGCTGCCCGGTCACCGGGTCGGCCGGGAAGAGCCTGACGTCCTCGACGAGGTCGACGCCGGGCACCCGTTGGAGGACGGCGTACACCTCACCGGCGTGGATCGGCCGCCCGAACGGCCATCCCTGCCCGCTCGGGCCTCCGGTGACCGGGTTGAAGTACCCGTACAGGGCGGCCAGTGCCGCGGTGCGGACCGGTTCGGCGGCCGCACCGCGGGTCGCCAGTACGGACGCCACGACGGTGACACCCTGGTAGTAGGGCGGCTCGACCACCAGCCGGGTGCCGATGGGGCGGCGCTCGTCCAGGTAGTCGGCGAGGCTGCGCAGCGTCTCCCGCGGCGGCACCAGGTCGTCGAAGCGCAGCCGCCCCTGTGCGTCGCCCTGCACGGCCGGCACCAGCAGCAGCCGTACCCCGCCCTCCTCGCCCTCTCCCGCGGGTACGCAGGCGACCCGCGCCGCGTCCGGGGCGACCTCGCGGGCCAGCACCTCGTAGTCGCGCGGGACGACCGCCCGGTACAGGGTGCTCAGTGTCATGGGGCCGCGGACCTTCGCGCTCTCCACGCTCTCCCCGTCGACCCCGCCGACGGCGGCCCGCCGGTTCTCGGCGCGTGCGACGAACGGCAGTGAGGTACGCAGCATCCGCAGCGTTCCCCTGGCGACGTTGCCCTGACTGCCGCCGCCGGTCCGGTAGGAGCGGATCCGCACCGGGGTGCCCTTGGCCGGTACGGCGCCGTAGTAGCGGACCGTCCCGTCGGGCTCGCGGACGGCCGGGCCGAAGTCGATCCGGCCGGAGTTCGGGTCGAGCGTCAGGTGCCGGTCGCCGGGGGCCGAGCGGGAGAAGTCGTCGACGCGCTGCCACTGCGACCAGCCCGAGCCGTCCGCCACCTCCACGACGAACGGTTCGTCGCCGGGAACCACGGGCGGCCGGGCGACCTGGAAGGACTGTCCTGGTACGCCCTCGGACAGGCCCAGGACCTCGTCCGTCACGGTCTCGGCGTGCACCGCCTCGACCGTCGCGCCGATGGTGAAGGCCTCGGCCTCACGGATGGTCGGCGACTGCAGATAGGTGGGCTGGTCCGGCTCTGCGGAGATCAGCCGGCAGCGCAGCCAGCCCGCGGATCCGCGGGCGATCGTGGATGCCGCGTGGCCGGCCGGCAGATGCAGCACCACCTGGCCGGGACGGTTGAAGCCGCCGGTGGTGTCCTCCTCGACATCGCAGCGCGCCCACGCCGTGCCGTCCCACGCCTCCCAGCGCAGCGGCGGGCGCCGCGGGTCGACGCCGACGCCGTCGACCCGGCAGTCCAGACGCAGCACGACCACCCCGGTCGGGACGGGGTTGGTCAGGCCGACGTACACGGCGTCGCCGGGAGCGGGCTCGGGCCCAAAACAGGGCACGTCACGGCCGAGGGCGAGCTCCTGCGTACGGTCGGCGGCCTCGCCTCCGCCGGGGCAGGTCGCAAGCTTCGCCAGCCCGCACGGCACGACGGAAAGATCGCGGACGGTGGTGAACACCACCGCCTCCTCGGTCTCGGTACGTACGGTGGCGACCTCGGTGCCCGCGCTGACCCGGACGGTCTCGGGCTGCGGCGCGGACAGCCAGAACGTGACGTCCGTACGGGCCGCGGTGGGCGGGTGCAGCCGGACGCCGATCAGGTCGAGGAAGGCCAGATAGTTCTTCTCCGGCACCCGGTTGAGGCGGTACAGGAGCTGGTCGACCATGGTGGCGAAGGCCTCGATCAGGGTCACTCCCGGATCGGAGACGTTGTGGTCGGTCCACTCGGGACAACGCTGCTGGACGAATCTCTTGGCGTCGTCGACGAGACCCTGGAACCTGCGGTCGTCGAGATTGGGGCTGGGCAGCGTCACCGACCCGTACCTTCCTCGTGCGCGGGAATCACATAGAACGGGAACACGAGGTTGCGGGGGTCGTTCGTGCCGCGCACGGTGTAGCTGATGTCGATGTACAGCACGCCGTCCTCCACCGCGTCGAACCGGACGTCGATGCCCACGACCTCGATCCGCGGCTCCCAGCGGTCCAGGGCGAGCCGGATCTCGTAGGCGACCTGGCCCGCGGTGCCGGCGTCGGCGGGGGCGAAGACGTAGTCGTGGATGGCGCAGCCGAACTCCGGCCGCATGGGGCGCTCCCCCGGAGAGGTGGCGAGCACCAGCCGGATCGATTCCTCGATCTCCCGCTCACCGCGTACCAGGGCGATGCTCCCGGTGGCGTCGGTGCGCGGCGGGAACGCCCAGCCCGCGCCGACGAACTGCTGTCCCATCAGCCGTTCACCCGCCGATCAGGACGGTCGGGCAGCCCGCGATGATCGGGGCGCCGCAGGCGGCGGTGTCACCCATGCGGGCGGCGGGCCTGCCGTTGATCAGTACGGTGGGGCACCCCGGCGGAATGATCACGGACGGCGGGTGCACCGCGGGCGGCGGGAAGGCACAGATATGGGTGGTGCCGACGGTGGCGGCGGGCATGCCCCCGATGAGGACGGTGGGCGCGCCGGGCGGGCCGACCGTCCCCGGGTGACCGGTGGGGTCGCCGACGCGGGCGGCGGGTGGCATGGGGGAGGCTCCTTCTCGTCGGCTGTTCGCTGTTCGTCGTCGGTTCTTCGTCTGTCTTTTCGTACGGGACCGGTCGTGGGGTGTGCGCCCGTGCGGCCGGTGGCCGTGGTGACGGGTGTACGCGCCTGGTGACGCTCCGTCAGTTGATGCGGACCAGGCCCGCGTTGATCGTGCAGGTCGCGCCGCCCTTGATCTCCGTGCGCGCGGTGCCGTTGACCGCGACCTGGGTGCCCTTCACCTCCACTCCCCCGCTGGTCTTGAGTCCGACCTGGCCGCTGCCGCCGTCCACCTGGACGCCGGTCTGCGCGGTCACCTTCACCGACTTGCCGGTCAGTTCGAGGGTGCCGTTGCCCGCGTCCATCAGCGCGCCGTTGCCCGCCTTGACGGTGACCTTGTCCTTGGCGTCGATCTCCACCGTGCCGTCGCTGTGCACGATGATCTTGGTGCCCTTGCGGTCGAGGTCGATGGTGAGCTTGCCGTCGCCGGTGACCATCCGTACGCCCTGCGGGCCGGAGGCGTTGTCGAGCAGTTCGAGCTGGTTGCCGCTGCGGGAGGAGAACGTCCGCCGGTTGACCGCGCCGCTGGTGCCGTCGATCAGCTCGCCGCCGGCCGTGGACGGTTTGTCCTGCCCGTTGAAGAGACAGCCCATGACGTACGGGCGGTCGAGCCTGCCCTGCTCGAACCCGACCAGCACCTCGTCGCCCACCTCCGGGACGAACGCGGAGGTCCCCTTGCCGTTCTTGCCCCCGCCGCCGGAGGTCTGCGCGCAGCGGGCCCAGTCGCTGACGTACTCCTCGGACAGCCAGGGGAACTTCACCTTGACCCGGCTGAGCTTGTCCGGGTCCTTGGTGTCGGAGACGACACCGATGACGACCCCGTCCATCTCGGGGACCCGGCCCGACCGGCCCGGGGTGCCGCCGGCCAGCGCGGACAGGGAGCGTTCCTGCTGGCCGGAGACGGTCACCCAGGTCTCGTAGCCGCGATGGGCGTCGAAGACGTGCCGGGAGGAGGTGACGGTGTACCGGCCCTCGAACGGGGCGCCGACCCCGGACAGCGCGACCGCGCCGCCGGCCCGGACCTCGGGATTGCCCTGGATGGCCGCCTCCATCTCGGCGAACGACCCGGCGATCCGCTGCGCCAGCGCCTTGGCGACCTGCTCGACGCGGGCCTGTGCGCCGTAGGTGTTGTCGGTGACGAGGTAGTCGGCCTTGCCGAAGGGGCTCGCCGCGTCCGCCGGGGCGATGCCCAGCTGGACGGCGTCCGTCCGGCCCGCGTCCGCCGTGGCGACCAGGGCCTGCTTGGTCTTGGTGTCCCAGCCGCGCACCTGGACCTGGGAGACCTGCCCGGAGGCGGTCACCCCGGCACGGCAGCGCAGCAGGTTCTTCCCGAGCTCCAGCACCAGCGGGTCACGGTCGGCGCGGGCCGAGGAGCCGGGCGCGTCGGACGCCTCGGTGGGGCTGGTGACATGCAGGGCGCCGTCGATCACGAACATCTGCGCTCCGGCGTCCTCGGCCAGGTCGCGGAGGAACTCCCAGTCGGAGAGGTTCGCCTGGGCGACATGTTCGAGGACCGGGCCGGAGACGTCGATCTTCCCCGTCGAGAGCCCGGCCCGCTGGGCGACCCGGCGGCAGATGTCCGCGACGGTCATGTTCTGGTAGGCGGCGACCCGCCGGCCCCTGAAGAGCCGGTGCGACTTGTCCATGCCGCGGACCACGGTGAAGGTGCCGGTCTCGTCGAAGTCCATTTCCAGTGCGGTCACTTCGCCCTTGAGCAGCGGTTTGGGCGAGCCGCCCGCGCCGGACGAGGTCAGCAGCCGCGCCTCGGAGCCGATCTTGATGCCGGCCTTGTCGATCAGCACCCTGCTGGGGTCGCGGAAGCGCAGGACGAAGGTGTCGGGCAGCGTCCGGCTGTCGTCGACGTAGCCGTCCACGAGGCTGTTGGCGAGGTCGGCGGGCAGCCTGGTCCCGCCGATCTCCACGACCAGGACCTTGGCGACGGTGTCGTTGGCCATCAGATGTCCTTCCGTCCGCCGGCCGCCCCGGCGCCCAGGGGCTGCGGCGTCCCGCCCGGCACGGTGTCCAGTTCGTCGGCCGCGGGCAGCAGCAGCTCACGCCCCTCGGTCAGCCGCATCGGATCGTCGATGCCGTTGGCCTCGGCGATGGCCCGCCAGGCCCCCGCGTCGCCGTACTCGGCCCAGGCGAGACCCTGCAGCGTGTCGCCGGCCCGGAGCCGGTGGACCCGGCGGGCGGTGAGCGCGCCCGAGGTCGGGTTCTGGCCGGCCGTCTCCCCGCTGATCTCCTCCATCGTCACCTGGCACACCGCGCGGATCGGCACTCCGGACGTGGTGAACAGGGTGTACTTGACCTGGACCTGGCTGACGTAGCCGGGGAAGCCGGTGATGCCGCCCCAGTGGAAGACCACCCATGGCGGTGAGGATCGCTGCGCCTGCCGGGTCTCGTTGGTCGGTACGCAGCAGGCGAACAGGCTCTCCACCGCCTTGACGACACTGGTGTCCTGGGTGTCGCTGGCGTCGAAGAACATCTCGACGGTGAGCTTGCTGGGCTGCGGCCCCTGGTACTCCGGCGGGCCCGCGCTCTTGGCGCCCTTGGCGGGCGTGCGCTTCCAGGACGCCGACTTGCCCAGGCTGAGTTCCTTGGGATTGAACTGGAAGTCGATCCGGCCGCAGGGTCCGCCCGGGGTGAGGCTGCCGCCCGAGGGCGGGGTGCGCAGTTCGAGGTAGGCGTGCTCCAGCTTGGGCCGCGCGTCGCCGCCCGCGGCCGACGCCGACTTCCCGCCGCCCGCCGCGCTGAACGCCACGGGCCCGCTCATGCTCCAGGCTCCATCATGTAACCGTGGTGCGCGATCTCGATGGTCTCCGTGGCGACCTTGGGCGACTCGGGATTGAACGTCGGGCCGGTCCAGCGCACCGGCACCACCTCCAGCAGGCCCCAGCGGGCGACCATCACGCCGTCGCCGGTACGCGCCTCGATGTGCGCGGTCTTGCGGGCGAACCCGGTGGTCATGCTGGCGAACCACTTGGCCACCTTCTGGGTGTCCTTGGTCAGCGGCCGGGAGAGCTTGACGTTGGGGTACTTCAGACGCGTCGGCAACTGCCAGACATGGCCGTTGTTCCCGCCCTCCTCGCGGGGTTCGATCACCACCTCGCAGCCCAGCCCCTCACAGGTGTTGAACGAGCCCAGCTCGATCCCGTCGATCGTGACGACGAAGCAGACCGAGACCGCCGGGTCCTGGGTGATGGACATCCGATGCCCTGCCTTTCTGTCGGTACCGGGTGCTCTGTCAGTGCCGGATGTCGATCAAGGAACCGGCGCGTTCACGTTCGATGCGCAGCTCCGCCCTGAGCAGTCGGCTGAGGGGGGCGAGCAGCGCCCGGACGAGTTCGTCCGTGACCTTGGGCGCGCCCGTGCCACCTGCCTTCTCCGGGGTGTCGGCCGAGGCCGACGGGGCCGGTGGCGCCACCGCCGGTGGACCGTCCGGCTCGGGCTGCGCCGGCGGGTCGGCGGGCGGCTCGGCCGGCGGCGCGCCCTGTTCGGCGCGTTGCACGGAGGGTCCGGTGAACTCCACGGAGCCGTCCGGCATCCACCGGGCCACTCCGGCGGCGACCGCCACGGCCCCGGCGCTGACCTCGGGCGGTGCGGAGACCGACGGCGCCTGTCCCGGGAACGACGGGGCGGTGGGCACCGGCGGGGCAAAGCGGCGTACGGGCTGCGCGGCGACACCCGGAACCGCCGCGAGCCGCTGCAGCGGAACCGCGGGGCCGAGGTCACCCGGGCCCTGGAGCGCCTGGAGGTACGGCTGGGGGGCGGCGTCGGGGAGCACCGCACCTGGGGCGCCGGGGAATGACGGGGGGCCGGAAAGCCCCGGCCGGCCGGGTAGCCCGGGGCCGCCCGGAACACCGTAGGACGGACTTCGGGGAGACGGCGGATATCGACCGCACGGTCGGTTCCCTTCGGCGGCACGGCTCGGTGCGGCCGGGCGCAGTCGGCCGGCGCCGT